>DAOOVW010000022.1:19478-26017 GCA_035370465.1 bacterium
AGAGGTAGTTAAAATTAAAGTTGCAGGTAGACAAATAGAATGGGGGAAATTAGATGTAATAAAATGTTCTAATGCTTACACAGGAGCAGTCAAGGAAACAAATCCATTTTTACCTGAGGATTTACCTGATAAATTTGAAGAATGGAGCAAATATTATGTAGATGCTAACCCACATAAAAACGAATTTGTTAAATGGTATGGAGGAATAGGTGGACATAATCCGGGACTTGAAGGAGGACGTGGTTGTTTAAGGGCATGTATGATACATTTAGAACAAGAGGGAAAATTAAAAAACAAATTTGAAGAACCATTTAGAAAAAGAAAACCATGGGAACTTAAATAATTTAATTATTCTAAAATGATAAACTAAAAGGAGGAAAGAGAAATGATAACAAGTGAAGAAGTAAAAGAAGTAGGAAAGAGGTGTGGAGCAGACCTTGTAGGGATTGGGTCAATGGATAGGTTTGAAGGAGCCCCTAAACAGATGGACCCTCGATATATAATGCCTGAGGCAAAATCAATTATTGGGATTGGTTTTCGTATTCATAGAGGGTTATTTCGTGGTATTGAAGAAGGGACCTTTTTTGCGGCATATACTGCAATGGGATATGCGACTATTAATGATGGATATGCGCCAAAAGTACTCAGAGAAGTAGGAAATTTTATTGAAGATAATGGTTATGAGACGATGCTCTATCAGAATACAGTGTTCGGTTAGGTATTGGTGTAGGAGAACCTGTAGCACCTGATAAACCACAACCTGATGTTTTTATTCACTTTCGTATAGCAGCATTTATCTGTGGAATGGGAGAGATTGGTTATAGTAAAATATTTCTTACACCAGAGTTTGGACCAAGACAGAGATTTGCATTTATTATTACAGATGCACCACTCCAACCAGACCCAATATATGAAGAGCCAAAGATATGTGATAGATGTATGTTATGTGTAAAAGAATGTCCTTCAGGTGCTATTAGTAGAAAAGAAACAGTAGAAGTAAAAGTTGCAGAAAAAACACTTGAATGGGGAAGTTTAGATGAACTCAAATGTGCTGCATGCTATCAGGCAGGTACACCTGAATATAGTCCATTTATGCCTGAAAAAGTAGCCAAAACATTAGAAGGAATTTTCAAATATCAATCTGGTTCGGAGTCAAAAGGAATGACTGATTATACTGGAGATGTATGGGCATATCTCAGGGAAGAATTTCCATACATTCGTAATGCATGGGAAAGTTATCATCACCCTGCTAATATATGTGGAGCAAAAGGGTGTATTCGTGCTTGTATGATACATTTAGAACAAGAGGGAAAATTAAAAAACAAATTTAAACAGGAGTTCAGGAAACATCAACCATGGGTAATAAAACGGAAATAAAATTTTCAGTTGGGTATCAATTAAGAGAAGATAAACTTTTTAAAGATATTGTTGAGAGATATAAAGAAAAAATTGAAGAAGTTTATTTTTCTTGGTTAAATTTGCCAAGTGGTAGAGGTCCCATTGCAGAAAAAGTCGGTTATATAAATTGGGAAGGACAAAAACAACTTGAATATGAACTAAATTGTATTAAAAAAATGGGAATAAAATTAGGACTTCTTTTAAATGCTTCATGTTATGGTGGATTTAATCTTTCTGTTTCACTTGCAAATACAGTTGTATCAACAATAGAGTATCTTCAAGAGAATATTGGGATAGATATAGTTACAGTTTTTTCCCCTGTTGTTGCCTATATTATTAAAAAAAATTTTCCAGGGATAAAAATAAGAGGTTCAGTTAATTTAAGAATTGGGACAGTTGAGGGAATGGAATATGTATCTGACTTATTTGATAGTTTTGTTATGCAAAGGGAATATAATAGGGATTTTGAAACAATAGAAGAACTTAACCAGTGGTGTAATAAAAATGGGAAGACATTATGTATTCTTGTAAATAGTGGGTGTATGAATTTTTGTGCAGTTCAGTTGTTTCATGACAATACCATATCTCATGAAATAGATGTTTATACAAGAGGCAATATAACAGAAGAAATTCCAGGTAATTGCTGGTCATATTATAAAAAGAGAGAAAATTGGAGAAAATTATTGCAAAACTCATCATGGATAAGGCCAGAGGATATTCATAACTATAAAGAAAAATTTTCTCATTTCAAATTAGCAACAAGAATAAATCAGGAGCCAGAAAAAATTATAAAAGCATACTGTAATGAAAAATTTGATGGGAATTTACTTGACCTTTTTGAGCCATCACACACCAAACTTTTGTTTCCTTATATTATTGAAAATACAAAATTCCCGGAAGATTGGTTTCAGAAAATAAGTAGTTGTAAAAGAAACTGTGATAAATGTTCTTATTGTAAAAATATATTAGAAAATATTCTTGTAAAATTTTAAAAAGGAGAAAAAATGGATGAGAAAAAAAAGTTGACAGAAGAAGTAAAGAGATATGCAAAGAGTTTAGGAGTTGATATGGTTGGAATTGCACCTGTTGAAAGATTTAAAAATGCCCCTTTGAGGATGAGTCCAAAAGGGCTTTTACCTGAAAGTAAAAGTGTAATTGTTTTAGGTATTCATCATCTTGATTGTGCAGTTGAATTAGGTGGTTATCCAACACCACACGATATAGGACCTTATGGCACACAGAGTTCTGTTATGAATCCAATGCTTGATGATTTTGCCTTTAAGGTAGCAAGATTTCTTGAAGATAAGGGATATAAAACACTTCCTATACCTGTAACTAATATATGGAGATACAACCCATATAAGGATTTAGATGTCTCATTTGCTCCTGACCTTGCTCACAGATATGCAGCAGTTGCAGCAGGACTTGGTGAAATTGGCTGGAGTGGTCTTTTTTTATCATCTGAATTTGGTCCAAGACAAAGAATAATATCAATTATAACAGAAGTAGAACTCATACCAGACCCAATGTATGAAGGTGAAAAATTATGTGATAAATGTATGGAATGTGTGAAACATTGTCCAACAGATGCATTTAGAAAAGAAGTCAAAAAAATAAATAAAATAGAAATTGGGAATAAAATTTTTGAATTTCCTGATACAAATAAGTGGAGATGTGCATGGGCTGAAAATTTTGCTCTAAACCTGTCTCTCCCCATACCTGATAAAGTTGATGAAAAAGTAATATTGGAAAATTTAGAAAAATATGGAAGAAGAGGAGGAGAAGAAGGTTGTTGCCTTAAATATTGTATGGTAAAGGAAAAAAGATATTATCAATTGAACTATACAGATGCACCAAGAAGAAAAAAAGAAATTACAAAAAAAGCAGATGTAATAAAAGAAGAAATTTTAAAAATGGTACAGGATGAATTTGTTGATGTTATTGCTATTGCAACTGTAGAAAAATTTGAAGATTCGCATTTTTTCCATCCTGAATTTCATCTTCCTGATGCACAGACAGTTATTTCAATAGGAATAAAAATTGAAAATGAAACATTAGAAATAAGTTCTGCTGTTAGAAGAACAATTGATTTTCTTTCATATAAAATATCTCATCTTCTTGATGTTTCTGGTTATTCATCAATTACATCTGGGAATGTTCCCCATCTAACAATTGGGCAAAAATTGACTGGAAAACTTAAAAATTACTATTTTTCAACAATTTTAACTTCTGCAAAAATTTCAGAATTCAACTGGGAAAAAAGAACAAATAAAAAGAAATTAAAAAAAGAAGATATAAAAAATTTTTGTTTGGAGCAGAAAGTTGATATTGTTAGATTTTTTACAACATCTCGGTATGAAAATTTTATGAAAAAGATTGAAAGTTATTTCTCTGATATCTACTATGAAATAGAAGATAAAGGAGGTATTCAAAGTGCATTTGTTCCTGAAATAAAAGAGAAGAAAATAGAGATAAAAAAAGTTAGTGATTACCTTGAGGAAGGTAAGTCAGTTATAGCAATAGGACTGCATTTCCCAGATGCGTGTTTAGATACCGCAAAAATAACACCAGCAGAAACGGTTGGCCCTTATGCTTATGCTCAATATGAAACAATTTTTCTTTTGAGGGATATAGGATTGAATGTTGTTAAATTTCTACAAAACAATGGATATAAAGCAACTTTAAAAGAAAGTATAACTGGTTTTTATTCTTTTGTGAAAAATTCAAGAGGGTATTTACCTGATATGAGAACGGGAAATATTGAGGCGTTTCTTTCAGGTGCTGGATATATTGGAGAAAATGGAGTAATAATTACAGAAAAATTTGGACAGAGACAGAGATTTATTTTTATTATTACAGATGCCGACTTTGAAAATGACCCTCTTTATAACGGAGAAAATTTCTGTAAAAAATGTTCCCATCCCTGTATTACTTCTTGTCCTACAAAAGCAATAAAAAAGGGAAATACAATATTAAAATTTGAAGGGAGGGAATTTAAATTGCCTGATTTAGACATTTACAGATGCGATTGGGCAAAAAGGTATGGATTAAGTGGAAAAGAAGGTCCTTCTTTTTATGGAATTGAACCAAATGTTTCAATACCTACAAAAATTACACCAGAAAAAATTGCAGAATGTCTGATAAATACAAAATGGGGAGTCCAGAAATTACATATAAATATATGTGAAGAATGTATAAGAAATTGTTCATATAAAGGAGAAAAAAATGGTAAATAAAAAAGAATTGAAAGAATATGCAGTAGAAGTAAAAGCAGATTTAATTGGAATTACAAGTATGGATAGATTTAAAGGTATAGATAAACAACATCATCCTCTTTCTATATTTCCAGAAGGTAAAAGTGTAATTATAGTTGGAAAAAGAATTACAAGAGGTGCAATCAGAGGAATTGAAGAAGGGACACAGTTTTCAATCTATTCACAATATGGTTGTAGTTGGCTTAATGATAGGTTTCTTGCTCTTACAACTTTTAAAATTTCAGAGTTTCTTGAAGACAATGGATATGAAGCAATTCCAATTGTTAATTTACCTTCAGAAATTTCTCCAATGGGAATACCCGTTAAAAAAGGTAAGCCATCTCCTAATGTTTTAATTGATATTGAAGATGCAGCAATAAGAGGTGGACTTGGAGAAATTGGATATTGTGGAATATTTTTAACAGAAGAATTTGGCCCAAGACAAAGGTTTCAAGTAATAATTACTGACCTTGAAATAGAACCAGACCCAATAAAAAAAGAAAATGTTTGTGACCTGTGCAAAGAATGTATGAAAATATGTCCATTAAGAGCAATTGAAAATGAAGAAAAAGAAATTGAGATATGTGGAAAAAAAATGATAGTAGCAGATATAAATTATGAAATCTGTAAAATATGTAAAAATGGTGTTTTTCCGAATATGTATTATGAAAATGCAAAACCAGATAGAATTGCTGCTTTATGTTCAAGAACATGTTTAGTTCATTTAGAAAAAACAAAAAGAATAAAAAATTTATTTAATGAAAATTTTAGAAATAGGACTACATGGAAAATTGATAAGACAGGTGAAATTATGCTTGATGAAGGGAGGGATATAGAATGAAAAAATTAACAAAAGAGACAATAAGAGAAATGGGATATAAATTAGGGCTGGATCTGGTTGGATTTGCAAATATTGAAAGATTTAAAGATGCTCCAGAAAATATGCATCCCAAAGGTATTTTCCCAGAAGCAAAAACTGTCATAGTTGTTGGAAATAGAAACTTAAGAGGAGCATGGCGCGGAATAGAAGAAGGAACAAACTGGGTATCTTATACTTATTTTGATTATTCTGGTCTGGCAAATACTTTTTTTATTCAGGAACCACTTTATCAACTTGCATGTTTTATTGAGGACTCTGGATATGAAGCAGTTCCTTACTATTCTGGAGTTCCAGAAGCACAATCGCCTTCTTTAAAACCACTAAGAGAGAATCAACCATCTCCTGATGTTCATTTAGCAATAAGAATTGCAGGAATTTGTGCAGGACTTGGAGAAATTGGATGGAGTAAGGTATTTCTGACAAAAAAATATGGTCCAAGACAAAGATTGCATGCAATAATTACTGACCTTGAAGTTGAACCAGACCCTCTTGTAAAACCGTTAACTATATGTAAAAGATGCATGAAATGTGTATCTGACTGTCCTTCTCATGCAATACCACATATAAAGGAAAATAAGAAAATAAGTATAAACATAGAGAATTATACTTATGAATGGGCAGATATAGACATGGGAAAATGCACTTTGAGTTATCATGGTGGTGATTCAAGAGTTTCTCCTTTTATTCATAAGGACTTTCCTGGTTGGCATATTGACGCAAGAAAACAACAATTTTCAGAAGAATGTGCATATAAGTTTTGTTGGACATTATCAACAGGAAGATGGAGAAAAACAAAAGAATTCCCATCTGGTTATATAATTGAAGGACATGGATATTTACAGAAATGGGGAGTAGGTGGAAGTTATGGTATTTGTGGTTCAAGAAGTTGTATGAGAAGTTGTTTTAATTATCTTGAAGAGAAAAATTTTATAGAACAGAAATTTCATAATGGTTCATTTATAAAGAGAAAAAGATGGCTTCTTCCTTATTCAGTTAAAAAATAATTT
>DAOOVW010000023.1 GCA_035370465.1 bacterium
CTCTTTCATCTATTTTTTGACACTATCCCCATTACCCTTTTTTAGTTTTTCTTTTAGATATTTTTGAACAGAATTTATAAAAATTGGTATTAAACTTTTACTATCTTTTAAAAAATTTTCTATTGAATTCCATTTTATATCAATATATTCATGGGTAATAATATTTCTTAAATTGACATAAGAAGAAAGGCCATCCATACATCTTTTTTCAAAATGTTTAAATAAAGATAAAAATCTAACCATTTCTTTATATGTTTCAGGTAATTTATATTCTTCTGATATTATAATAACTTTTGATATATCAATAACTGAATTTAAAACATTTTCAATCCATCTTTCTATTTCTCTTCTTTTCTTTCTATTTTTGTAATAAATATCCCATGTAAAATTTTCATACTCATGATAGTCCTCCCATTCGGACTCCAAAAATTTTAAGTAATTTATAAGTCGTTCTTTAATTTCTTCTTTCATTATAATGTATTTTTAAATTCGGATATAACCATTTGCTGATAGTTAATACCTTCGTCAGATACAATTGCCATGAATTTCAAATATAACTTCCAGTCCTTTATTATAACAGGAATTCCTCTTAAAGCACTAAAACATATCTTTGAAGATGCACGATTCAAAACAATAAGGTCAACTTCTCTTTTTAATATTCTTTCAACATCCAGCCATATTTCATTTTCTGTTTTATATTTTGTTGATGACTCAACTTCTATATTATTTTTTTGAGGGTAAAAGTATATTCCAATATCAACATCTGAATTTTTATGAATATTGTTATGGACAAAAGAGCCAAAAAGAAATACAAATGCAACTTCTTTTTTTGTTTTAAAATAAGAATTTAATTTTTTAATAATTTCTTTTAAAGATGGGTCTACAGATATTTTCTCCATAAATATATAATACCCGATATTTTTTTATTTTCCAATTTTGCATCTTATTACATTTCCTTTCTTATAATCATCGTTTGCTTCTTTTATAAGGTTTTTTTCTTCAAGAGATAATGGGGATTCATCATAAGAAATAAGCATCTTTTCAAGAATTTTCTGTTTTGTTTTTTTATCCAGTGAATTTAATAAATCAACAATTTTTTCTATTTCGACCATTGCTTTCATTTTATTTTCTCCTATTAATAAATTTTGGATTATTTATAATAATTATAGCATATTTTGGGATTTAGTAGAACTCTGCGAATAAGTTCCGAGAAGAGGGGGTATAAAAAAAGGGGCTGGTCGTTAGACCAGCCCCTTTAAAATCATCTTTTTATCTTAGAAAGCAAGTTTCATAGTTGCAAGAAGTTGCCATGGGTTGTCATCATCTCTTCCAAACTGTACTGTATCAAAGAGGTCTCCGGTAAGCAACATTCCATAAGAAAGTCCAAAAGACAAGTCCTCTGTATATTGATATTCAATTCCTAAGTCAATTTCTGTCCCAATATCATCTTCAGTACCTACTATATCTTCTGCACCTTTAAGCCAGTATGCATCTAAAGCGAGTTTTACTTTTTCAACTGGCTGCAGTCCAAAGCCAAGATTTATTGCCTGAAGATTTGATTCTCTAATTCCACGACCGCGATTATTGGGATCCGAAGTTAGGGCATACCAGACCTGACCCATTCTTGAACCAATGTTAGATGGGAAAACCATTCTCCAACCTTCATTTTCATTATCATTGTCATTGTCATTTCCACTGAATAAATTATAGTTTAATTTAACATAAGGATTCATATTCACTGGAAATTTGTAGTCGGCTCCAAAAAGAAGCGCCCATCCTTTATTATCATCTCCTGCTGCATCTTCTCCAAATTGTTTTGCATATTCAAGTTTAAGCCCTAAATTCTCAACAGCAGGTATTTCTCCAGTAACTCTTAAACCAGCAGTATCAACATTTTGGTCTGTATGGAGTGTGTCATCTCTTACATAATAAACATCAAGGGCACAAATGTCAGGTCTCCATCCAATGTTCAACCCATAAAGGTTTCTATCACCAGTGTCACCAGTTGGAACCCTCCCGAATAGTGATGTCTGGTCTTCAGTAATTTTTGCACCAAAGACAGTTAAAGTAATTGGGAGAGTTGCAACTTCATAATCAGCCCTTATAGCATCAAATGCCTTTTGGAGTCCAAGGTCGCGTGCTGCAATAGGTGAATCATTTGCATAGGTATATCCATTGTAAGCACTTCCAACAACTAATCCCTCTCCAAACTGAATTTCCTGTCTACCAACTGTCAATGTAAGTCCAGGTATCATAAGGTCAGTAACTTTAATATATCCAAGGTCTAAAAGAATATCTCTCGTATCGTTGCCTACAAGGTCAGAACCCCAATCCATTTCATCAATCAGTCGTATCATTGCCTGGACATTGTCAGTTAGGTCAGCAGTTACATATACCCTTATACTTGTCTGAAAGAAGTTTTGTGACTTTTCATTTGCTGGTCCAACATTAAAGTTTGGTCTTAAAACCCCATACATTGTTATATCTCCACCTACTTTTACGCTTTCAACAGCAGCAAAAGAAGGTGATATTAAAGCAACAGCGAATATAACCGCCATTACCTTTAATATTTTGTTCCTCATTTTTATCTCCTTTTGTTATCTATTGTCATCCGCCTTTTAGACATAATAAGCGGGTCAGTTGTTCTGTCTCTGCTTTTCTTTCTCCTCTACGCTTTCGCCTTTTTTCACTTTTTTCACCTCCTTTTCGGCATATTAAACATAGAGAGAAAAGCAAATCGTTGTTAGTTTTATTATACCCTATCTTTTTAATTTGTCAAGTGTTTCTTTAATCTTTCTTTTAAATCCCCCTCATCCCCACCTTCTCCCCATCGGGGAGAAGGATGAAATCCCTCTTAATCTCCCTTTAATAAAGGGAGAAGAAACTCCTTCCTTTGAAAAAGGAAGGTTAGGATGGATTTAGAAATCTCCCTAAAAATCCCCTCTAACCCCCCTTTAATAAAGGGGAGGAATTGGGGGGATTTGCCTCACCCTAACCCTCTCCCACTATGGGAGAGGGAATGGGTGAGATGCCTTTGTGCCTTGCACTTCTACTCGCCACTCTACTCTCTCTTTTCAGTCAACACAGTTGACTGACCTTTGTTTCTATTATACCTGCTCTTTTTATATTGTCAAGTCATTTATTCTTAATTTGTCCTCTCCTAATTTTTTTATTCTATGAAATTCTTTATATTGTCAAGGTTCTTTTACAGCTTATTTTTACCTTATAAAAAATGTCCTGTCAATAGGATTTTAATTAAATAATTTTCTTCTTAAATATTTTATTACCTCAAAAAGCAATTTCACTTTTTAATTTTAAATTACTACCTTATTATAGTGCCTCATAAGGAAGATTTTCCTGCTATATGCTTAATATCAATTTCGTATGCCCTTATATTAGTTTCTCTTTCCGTTTTTTCTCACTTTCCTGTTAAATTTTTTATTTCCGCTGCTATCTGGTCAAAAAAAGCATTGTAAAATTTTTCATCCTCAATTGTTTTTTCTGTTTGTGTTTGTGAAGCATCTGTTCCTGTGGGTACTGGGATTAACAGCAACATTGTTGTTCTTCTTGAAGTATAAGTTTTTTTTGTAATCTGGGTTGCATTAAGAAAAATCTGCGTTCTGTCATTTTCATATGGTTGAAGATTTACTTGAAGAACAACATTTACAGTTAATGCCTTTTTTTCAAAACTTTTTGTTGCCTGTATCTGAGATTGATTTTCTTCTTTTTCTATGGCAAAGTTATTTTTTAGAAGTGTCTGTTTTAATGCTAACCAGCATGTCTCTGTTGAAGCATTATATATCCTTGTATTAATATCTTTGTTTGAAAAAACTTCCTTTGATGGTTTGAAAGTAGCACATCCCGTTCCCAGAACCATAATTCCAAGAATAACACTTACTAACTTATCCAATCCCCTCATTTTTCCTCCTCTTTTGGACAACAGTACTGCCAAAATTGGCTAAGAGCTTTTATAATGCATTTCTTTGTCTTTTAAGGTTTTTATAAGTATTTATATCCCTCCCCTTTTTTTATATATTTTTTTGACACTATCTCCATTCCGTCACTGCCAGAATTTTGGTACCTGTTCATTTCCCCCTCACCCATACCCTCTCCCCTATGGGGAGAGGGCGAGAGTGAGGGGTGTTTTCATCTTTCTTTCATCTATTTTTTGACACTACCTTGAATAATATAATATTTGTATTATTCGTAAGTTGAGTAATAATATGGTGTTTCTGCTTCAAATTCTCCTGCACAGGTATCTACAAGTTTATAATCAACCACTATTTTATAATTTTCTCTTATGTCTCTGATTTCTCTTTCATCCCTTCCTGTTAGTTTGCCAATCTGTCTATCTGAAAATCCATACTCTTTTGCTTTTTTCATCAGTTTTTCAGAAATTTTACCTTTTGTTTTTTTAATTTCTTCTTCAACTGAAATTATTTCGGACATATTATAAAGAAACCACTTATCAATTTTAGTAAGTTGATAAATTTTGTCTAATGTCCAGTTTCTTTTAATTGCTTCTTTTATATAGAATAACCTTTTTGAATTTGGTTTTTTTAATCCCTCTTCAAGTTCACCAATTAAATTTATATCTTCAAGTCCAAAATATTTTTCTTCTAAACTTCTTAATGCTTTTTGTAATGCTTCTTTAAAAGTTCTACCTATTGACATAACTTCTCCAACTGATTTCATAGAAGTTGTTAAAATGTCCTCTGCTCCTTTGAATTTTTCAAATGTGAATTTTGGAATTTTTACGACACAATAGTCAATAGATGGTTCAAAACAGGATGGGGTTTTTTTTGTTATATCATTTGGTATTTCTTCAAGTAAATACCCAACCGCAAGTTTAGCAGTAATTTTTGCAATAGGAAATCCAGTTGCTTTTGAAGCAAGTGCAGAACTTCTTGAAACCCTTGGATTCATTTCTATTACAACCATTTCACCATTTTCAGGATTGACTGCAAATTGAATATTTGCCCCCCCACCTTCAACTCCTATTTCTCTTATAATATCAATACCTGCATTTTTCATTACCTGATACTCTTTATCAGTCAATGTTTGAACAGGAGCAACTGTTATACTATCTCCTGTATGTATCCCCATAGGGTCAAAGTTCTCTATTGAACATATAACTATAACATTGTCATTTTTATCTCTCATTACTTCTAATTCATATTCTTTCCAGCCAAGAACTGATTGTTCAACTAAAATTTCACCTATTAAACTTGATTTAATTCCGTTTTCTCCTAAATATTCAAATTCATCAATATTATATGCAACAGAACCACCTGCTCCTCCAAGTGTATAAGATGGTCTTATTATTACAGGAAAACCAATTTTTTTTGTAATTTCAATGCCTTCTTCAACTGTATGTGCAATTCCACTTTCAGGTATTTTAAGTCCAATTTTTTTCATTGCATTTTTAAAATATTCTCTATCTTCTGCTTTTTTTATTGCATCATAATTCGCACCTATAAGTTCTACACCAAATTTTTGAAGGACACCTGTTTCATAGAGAGTTGTAGAAAGATTTAGTCCTGTTTGTCCTCCAATTGTCGGTAATAATGCATCTGGTCTTTCTCTTTCTATTATTTTTTCAAGAATATCCGGGACTAATGGTTCTAAATAAATTTTATGAGCCATTTCAGGATCAGTCATTATTGTTGCTGGATTACTATTTACAAGAACAATTTCATATCCTTCTTCTCTTAATGCCTTACATGCCTGTGAACCAGAGTAGTCAAATTCACATGCCTGCCCTATAACAATAGGGCCAGAGCCAATAAGCATTATCTTTTTTATATCAGTTCTTTTTCCCATTTAACAACTCCTATTCAGTAATTTTCTTCAAAAGGTAAATAAATCTCCATCAACCCCCCTCATCCTCCCCTTCTCCCCAGAGGGGAGAAGGATGAAATCCCTCTTTATCCCTCCTCCAAAAAGCGCGTCGGACATGCCTTTGTTAAAGGGGGAAAATACTCTCCCTCCTTTAAAAAAGGAGGGTGGGGGTGGATTTAGAAATCCCCCTTAAAATCCCCCTTTGTTAAAGGGGGAAGTATCTCTCCTTCCCTTATAAAGGGAAGGTAGGGATGGATTTTATTAAAATCTCCCCTTGCCCATTCCGCCACAAATCTTGTCGGACAGATGCTTTTCTAAAGAGGGGAACATTAATGTTTCAAGGACCCGGTTCTCACATCCAAAGGATCCCTCTGGGCGTAGCCCAACGGGCGAGCCTTCGGAGAGAACCATGTCCTTTTATCTTATTCTTTCTTAAAATCCCCCTCCAAATCCCTCTTAATCTCCCTTTTTCAAAGGGAGCAATTACAAAGGGGGAAGTATCAAAATCCCCTCTAACTCCCGTTGTGCTATCTGGGAGACGATGACGCACCAACTCTGCTTTGCTACCCTTTGCTTCTTTAGTCGGTTTGTTAAAGGGGGAAGTATTAAAATCCCCTCTAACTCCCCTTTGTCAAAGGGGAGAATTAAAAGGGAAAACAAGCACCAATTCTGTTTTTTATTCAATTTATTTACAACAACTCCAAAAATTTTTTGAAAATATATCCTGCATCATTTGGCCCTGGTGCAGATTCAGGATGAAATTGAACAGAAAAAACAGGTAATTTCTTATGTTTTATTCCTTCAAGAGTCCCATCATTTAAATTTATATGTGTAATTTCTATATCCTGCCCTTTTATTGTGTTAATATCAACACAAAAATTATGATTCTGAACAGTTATTAAGACCTTACCTGTCTTTAAGTCCTTTACAGGATGATTACCTCCATGATGACCAAATTTTAGTTTATATGTTTTCCCTCCAAAGACATGTGCTAATATCTGATGCCCTAAACAAATCCCAAAAACAGGATATTTTTCAACAATATTTGAAACAGTGTTAATAACATAAGCAAGAACAGAAGGGTCTCCTGGACCATTTGAAATTACTATCCCATCTGGTTTTTCTTTTTCAATTTCTTCGTAAGGGTAATTTGCAGGAACAACTTTAACTTTTATATCTAAATTATTTAATAGTCGTAATGTATTATATTTAACTCCACAATCAATTACAATAACTTTATATTTCCCTTCTTCATTCCACCAGTATGGTTCATTTTGATAGACATCTTTTACCAGGTCTCTACCTATTATTGAAGGGGAAATTTTCACTTTTTCAAGCATCTCTTCTTTATCTCTCTTTCCTGTAAAAATGCCACTCTTTAAATTCCCTTTATCTCTTAATTTTATTGTTACTTCTCTTGTGTCAATTCCTTCAATTCCTATAAGTTTATTTTCAACAAAAAGTTCTTCAAGGGATTTTTCTGCCCTCCAATTTGAATAAATTTTGCTTCTTTCTTTTACTACAAAACCATTTATGTGTGTTTTATATGATTCACTATCATGGGAATTTACACCATAATTTCCTATTAAAGGATATGTCATAACAACAATTTGCCCTTTATAAGATGGGTCATAAATTATTTCCTGATAACCAGTCATACTTGTATTAAAAACCAATTCCCCAAATGACTCACCTTCAACACCAAAACATTCTCCTTCATAGATACTACCATCTTCAATTACTAAATACCCTTTCATTTTCTTTTTTCCTTAATGCCTCTTTTCAAGAACCCGGTTCTCACAGAGAACCAGGTCCTTTTATCTTATTCTTTCTTAAAATCCCCCTCATCCTGCACCCTCGGGCGTAGCCCTACGGGCGAGCCTTCTCCCCCAAAGGGAGAAGGATGAAATCCCCCTTGCCCCGTTGTGCTTGGAAAAATCTCCCCCTCGGGCGTAGCCCTACGGGCGAGCCTAACCCCTCTTTTATAAAGAGGGGAATGACACACCAACTCTGCTCTTCAAATCCCTCTTAATCTCCCTTTTATAAAGGGAGAAATTAAAAGGGGGAGATAACGCACCAACTCTGCCTTGCTATCTTTTGCTTCCTTAGTCGGTTTGTCAAAGGGGGAACGATTGTTTCAAGAACCCGGTTCTCATAGGGAACCAGGTTCTTTTATCTTAATTTTTTCAAAATGGAAAAAATTTATTCTGTCTCAAATTGTTCTTTTTTAAAATTTTTAACTTTTATTGGATATTTTCCTGTAAAACATGCAGTACAAAATCCTTCTGGGGAAATAGATGAAGATGAAAGCATGCCTTCTAACGATATGTAATAAAGTCCATCAAGCCCGATTGACTTTCTTATTTCTTCAATTTCTTTTTTTGAAGCAGCAAGTTCTTCTCTCGTCGTAAAATCAATTCCATAGAAACACGGGAATTTTATAGGAGGACAACTTACCCCCATATATATTTTTTTTGCTCCTGCTTTTCTTAATGACTTAATTCTGAATTTGCTTGTTGTCCCTCTAACAATAGAGTCCTCAATAACAATTACTTTTTTACCTCTTATTATCTCTTTTACAGGATTCAATTTTATTTTTACTTGCATTTCTCTTGTGGTTTGAAATGGCTGAATAAAAGTTCTCCCAATGTAATGGTTTCTTATCATCCCCATTTCAAAAGGAATTTTTTTCTTTTCAGAAAATCCAATTGCAGCAATATTCCCAGAATCAGGAATAGGAATAACAATATCTCCATCAAAAGGAAATTCTTCTGCCAATTTCATCCCAAAATTTTTCCTTACTTTATACACACTTTCCCCAAATACCATACTATCAGGTCTTGCAAAATATATAAACTCAAAAATACACCTTGCATCTTTTTTCTTTCCATAATTTATACTTTTAACTCCTTCTTTATCAATTTTTATAATTTCACCACCCTCAATTTCTCTTATATACTTTGCTTCAATCAAGTCAAAAGCACAACTTTCAGAAGCAACAACATACCCATCATTAATTTTGCCAAGTGATAAAGGCCTAATTCCATGAGGGTCTTTTACTGCATAAATACAGGTAGGAGTAAAAATAACAAGAGAAAAAGCACCTTCTAATTTTAAAACTGCATCAATAAGTTTCCCTTCAAATGTATCCTTTTTTGATTTTACTATTAGATGCATAATTATTTCTGTATCCATAGTTGTTTGAAATATTGTTCCATTTTCTTCTAATTTTTTCCTCAATTGATAACTATTTGTCAGGTTTCCATTATGTGCAATAGCATATGTTTTACCTTTATAATCAGCAACAAATGGTTGTGTATTTTCTACTTTTGAACTTCCAGTTGTTGAATATCGGACATGCCCAATTCCATAGTATCCTTTAAGTTCATTGGAATTTTCAGATAACAAAACATCATAAACAAGTCCCATCCCTTTTTTCTGATAAATATTTTTTCCATCAGATATTACAATTCCACAACTTTCCTGCCCTCTATGTTGAAGAGCAAAAAGTGAAAAATAAAGTGTCTGATAGGCATCTTTTACATTTGAGTAAATACCAACTATTCCACAATCTTCTTTCATTTTATTTTCCCCTTATTTCAGAAGCAATTATTATACTTTCAGCAATTTCTCTTAAACTTTTTCTTTTATCCATACTTGCCTTTCTTAATTTTTCAAATGCCTCATTTTCATCAATTCCTAATTCCTTCATTAATATCCCTTTTGCTTTTTCAACTTTTTTCCTTGTTTCTAACTCTTCTTCAAGGATTTTTGTTTTTACCATTAATTCCGTGTTCTCTATAACTATCGCTGCCTGATTTGCAATTGAACTTATAATCTCAAC
Organism: bacterium; assembly: GCA_035370465.1. Taxonomy (NCBI): domain Bacteria; species bacterium. The sequence goes on from DAOOVW010000023.1 coordinate 9,686, forward strand.
TTCTTTTTCTGAAAATTTGTGAACAACAGGTGTATATATATTTAAGACACCTATAACTTTATTTTTTACTTTCATAGGGACTGATAGCATTGAAATAAGTTTTTCTGTTTTTGCTATATCTCTATACTTATATTCGCTACTTTCCCTGACATCTTCAATATAAATAGGTACCCCTTCTTTAACAACTTTTCCTGCTATACCTTCACCAATTTTTAGCGGTTCTTTTTTTATATATTCATTACTCATTGATTGTGTTGCTCTAATTTTTATTGTATTTGTCTTTTCATCAACAAGCATAATTGAACAAATTTTTGAACCAGTAATTTCTGCTGTAACAGAAACAATCAATTTAAGTATATCTTCAAGATACATATCAGAAGTTATTGCTTTACTGATTTCATATATTGCTTTAATTTCTTTTTTTGTAATTCCTGTGCTCATTTTTATTGTGGAGAATTACACTCCCATAAAATTGACTTTATTTTATATCATTTTCTTTTTTACCTGTCAATCATATCTGTCTGCCTGAAAAATATCTCTCCTTTCCATTTCTTCATCAATCATTTTAAGAAATTTTTGTTTATTTTTGAGCCACAGGGGAGCAACAAGAAGTTCATTAGGACAATCAGCAGTTATACGCTGAATAACTGTCTCAGGAGATAAATACCTTAAAAATTCAATTAAAACTTCAATATACCAATCCCTTTCCATTGGTTTGTATTTACCTTCTTTATATAATGTTTCAAGTTCAGTTCCTTTTACAATATATAGAGGATGTATTTTTATTCCGTCAATTTGTAATTGTCCACATTTTTTTGCCGTTTCAATTATATCTTCTTTTGTTTCCCCGGGAAGGCCAATAATTACATGACAACAGATTTTTATATTTCTTTTCTTTGTCATTTCAATACCTTGTAAAAAGTCCTCATAAGTATGATTTCTATTTATAATTTTTAGTGTTTTATTATGAATTGTCTGCAAACCATATTCAATCCAGACATCATATTTTTCTGTATAACTTTCAATTAATTTTAATTTTTCTTCATCAATAAAATCAGGTCTTGTTCCTATTGAAAGACCAACAATATTTTCAAACTTTTTTATAACATCATATTTTTCTTTTAGAACATTAACAGGGGCATAAGTATTTGTAAATGGCTGAAAATAAACAATAAATTTTTTTGCTTTATACCTTTTTTCCCCATATTCAATTCCATTTTTAATTTGTTCTTCAAGAGATATTCCTTTTTTTCTTAAAGAGGGAGAAAAAGAATAATTATCACAATAAATACACCCATTTTTACTTAAAGTTCCATCTAAATTCGGGCAGGTAAATCCAGCATCAACACTTATTTTAAAAACATTACTTCCAAATTTTTCTTTTAAGTATTTTGAGAATTTATAATATCTTTCTGTGTTTTTCATCTTTTTTCTCAGGACATGGTCTGTCAGACCTGGTGTGGAGATAGACAAGTAAAAGAGAAATAGCAGAGGGAGTAATACCAGAAATTCTACTTGCCTGCCCTAAATTTAATGGTTTAAATTTTGACAGTTTTTCTCTTATTTCAAGAGACAATCCTGGTATTTCATTATAATTCATATCTTCAGGTATTTTGATTTTTTCTAAATTTTTAAATTCCCTTATTTCTTTTAATTGTTTTTTTATGTATGGTGAATATTTAACTTCAACTTCTGTTTCAAAAAGAACCTTTTCTGGATAACTTTTAAACTCATCAAAATCAGATAATTTAACACCTGCCCTTTTTAGATATTCAAAAAGTGTAATTTTCCCATTTTCAACTTTTATTTTTTTTGTCTTTATCTTTTTTATTATTTCTTTCACCTTCTCTTTTTTCTCTCTTGTTTTTTCCCATTCCTCTTTACGAACAAGTCCAATTTTATATCCTGTCTCTCTTAATCTTATGTCTGCATTATCTTCTCTTAAAAGAAGACGGTATTCAACACGAGAGGTGAACATCCTATATGGCTCATTTGTTCCTTTTGTTGTAAGGTCATCAATTAAGACACCAATATAAGAATTTGTTCTATTCAAAGTAATCATTTTCTGCCCTTTTACTTTCAAAGATGCATTTATTCCAGCAATTAAACCTTGACCTGCTGCTTCTTCATATCCAGTTGTTCCATTTATCTGTCCTGCAAAAAACAAATTCCTAACTAACTTTGTTTCAAGAGTTGGATATAAACAAGTTGGTTCAACAACATCATGTTCAATTCCATAACCATATCTTATAATTTTTACATTTTCAAGACCCGGAATTGTCCTTATAAAGTCATCCTGAACATCCACAGGCAAACTTGTTGAAATGCCATTAGGATATATCAAAGAAGTATTTTTGCCTTCTGGCTCTAAAAAAACATGATGACTTTGATGATGTGGAAATTTCACTATTTTATCTTCAATTGATGGGCAATATCTCACACCAATACCTGTAATTTTTCCTGTAAAAAGAGGGGACCTATCAAGGTTTTCTCTTATGATTTTATGTGTTTTTTCGTTTGTATAGGTAATATAACAGGGAAGTTGTTCTATTTCAATTTTTTCTGTTGAAAAAGAAAAAGGAATAGGGGGGGTATCTCCTTCCTGTTTTTTTAATATATCAAAATTTATTGTGTTCCCATCAAGTCGGGCACAAGTTCCTGTTTTAAATCTTAACATTTTAAAACCAATGTTTTTTAGTTGAATAGATAGTTTTTTGCTTACTTTTTTTTCTTCAATTCTACCAGCGGGAAAACTTTCAAGTCCAATATGAATAAGCCCATTTAAAAAAGTCCCTGGTGTTAAAACAACTACTTTGCCTTCTATTTTAATTTCATTGTTTATTTCTATTCCGTAGACATTATTCTCTTTTATCAAAAGATAGGTACATTCACCTTCAATCACTTTTATATTTTTTTCTTTTTCAATTATATCCTGCATATATTTTGCATAATTATCCCTATCTACCTGTGCCCTTGAAGACCATACAGCAGGGCCCTTTGACTTATTTAGAATTCTGAACTGGATTCCAACAGCATCAGTTGTTTTTGCCATTTGTCCACCTAATGCATCCACCTCTTTTACAATCTGCCCTTTTCCAACTCCTCCAATAGCAGGATTACAGGACATAAAGCCAATTTTATCTTTTGTAAATGTGATTAAAGCAGTTGATAACCCTAAACGAGAAGAAGATAGAGATGCTTCTATTCCTGCATGTCCTCCACCAATAACAATAATATCAAATTTTTCCATATAATATTTGCCCCGTTTATATTTCGTCTCATACCATCTTTTGTAAAGAAGGGTGAGCCTCGGCCTGTGTAGAACAATCCCCCTCTAATCCCCGTTGTGCTATCTGAGAAACGATGACGCACCAACTCTGCTTTGCTACCCCTCGCTTCTTTAGTCGGTTTAATAAAGGGGAAAATACTTGCCCCCTCATCCTTTCCTTCTCCCCGTTGGGGAGAAGGAAATATCCCTCTCTTCTTCTCCCCTCTCCCCGCTGGGGAGAGGCTCGCCCGTAGGGCTACGCCCGAGGGGATGAGGTGAGGGGGCTTTAAAAATCCCCCTTCAATCCCCGTTGTGCTTGGCAAATCTCCCCTCACCCCTCTTTTCTAAAGAGGGGAAATATTTTTTGAAGAAGTTACCCCTTCCTTTGTAAAAGCCTGCCCGTCCATCTTTCCGCCAAAAATCGCAGCGGATTCGCAATGATAGGCGAATGTGGCGAATTTTGTGGCGGAGGGGAGAAGGGAAAAACTTTCTGACGCTAATACATTACAATATTACTTTATATTCTCAGACACTAAGTTATTGATTTTCAATGACTTGTTAACTTCGTAAGTTAACATTGACAGAAGAATAAAGGTAAAGAGAACCAAATATGCACCAACTGTCTCCTGTTTTTTTTATATATTCCATTGCATTATTAACATCTTTTATTACTTTTATTTTGGTATTACTTTTTTTCATATAATTAGAAAGAATTTCCGGGTCCAATGCCCTTTCTGTTTCAGGAGTTGTAAAAACAATTTCTTCTGGATTATATTTAGAAACATATGAAAGCATTTTAGTATAGTCCTTATCTTTAAGAATCCCGATAAGAAGTTTTAATTTAAAAGGGAAGTATTTTTTTAAATTTTTTATCAAAACCTTCACTCCATCAGGATTATGTGCTCCATCAAATATAATAAATGGGTCCTTTTTTAAAATTTCAAAACGACCTTCCCAATGTAAATTTTCAAGTGCAGAATATATGTTTTCTTTTTTTACTTTAAACCCCTTTTTTCTCAAAAGTAGGGATGATTGTATTGCAAGTGATAAATTCTCAATCTGATGAGAACCAATTATTTTTGTTTTTACATTTTTAAAATTTTCTTTTCCATAAAAATCAAAAACAATTCCATCAATTGATTCTTCTCTTTTTATTGATTTGAAGTCCTTCCCATAAAAATAAATTTTTGCTTTTCTTTGCTTACATTTTTCTTTTATTACTTTTTCAACTTCTTTTCTTTGTTTTGAAACGACTACCAATGAACCTTCTTTTATTATTCCTGCCTTTTCCCCTGCAATTGATTCATATGTTTTTCCCAATAATTTTGTATGTTCAAGCCCAATTTCTGTAATTACATTTATTTCAGATGGCAGAACATTTGTTGCATCAAATCTTCCTCCAAGACCAACTTCACAAACAGCAATATCAATCCCTTTCTCATAAAAATAAAGAAAGGCAATTGCAGTTAATGTCTCAAAATATGTTGGATACATATGATAAGGTAATTTTTCAATAATTCTTCGTACCTGTTTTATTTTTTCAATAAATTCCTCATCAGTTATTTTTTCCCCATTAACTACTATTCTCTCTTTTACATCAACAAGATGAGGACTTGTGTATAGTCCTGTTTTATATCCACTTTCCCTTGTAATTTCAGAAAGACATTTACAAACACTCCCTTTTCCATTTGTACCACCTACTAATATTGAAGGATATTTTAGGTGTGGGCTGCCTAATTTTTCAAGAATAAATTTTATTTTATCAAGCCCTAATTTTATCCCAAAATCAGATAAATTTTCAAGGAATTGAAGTTCAGAAATGTTTTTCATGTGAAGAAAACTTTAAGAATTTTTGAAATTGTCTCTTTTAATTCATCTCTTTTAACTATCATATCAATCATTCCATGCTGGTAAAGAAATTCAGATGTTTGAAAACCGGGAGGAAGTTTTTGTTTTATTGTTTGTTCAATAACCCTTGGTCCTGCGAAACCAATTAATGCTCCTGGTTCAGCAATAATTATATCCCCAAGAAAAGCAAAACTTGCTGCCACTCCTCCCATTGTTGGGTCTGTCAGAACAGAAATATATAAAATCCCTTTCTCTTTCAATCTACCAACTGCTGATGATGTTTTTGCCATTTGCATCAATGAAATTATTCCTTCATACATTCTTGCTCCTCCACCACCACCTGAAATACATATAAAAGGAAATCCACTGGCAATTGCATACTCACATCCCTTTGTGAATTTCTCTCCAACAACAGCCCCCATACTTCCCATTATAAAATGAGGGTCAAGAACAGATAGGACTGATGGAATACTCTCTATTTTACATTCACCAACTACAAGTCCTTCATTTAATCTTGTCTTTTCCATATCTTCTTTCAATTTCTCTTTATATGGTTTAATACCAACAAAATTTAAAGGGTCTCCTGATACCATATCTTTCCATAACTCTTTAAATGTATTCTCATCTGCAATTGCTCTTATTCTTTCATAAGCAGTTAATCTTGAATATTTACCGCAAGAAGGACAAATTTTTTGCTTTTCTTCCCATGTCTTTTTGTACACCATCTTCCCGCAATTATCACATTTAATCCACATCTCCTTTTTTATTTCAACTTTTTCCTTTGGTGAAATTTCAGTAAATTTTTTTCTCCTGAACATTATATTACTCCATATTTTTTAAGGGTTTCTTTTATTTTTTGAAAATTCTCATCAGAAGGAGGTGTTAATGGAAGACGCCATTCATCCTTTATCATTCCCATAAGAGATAGAGATGTTTTAACAGGAATTGGGTTTGTTTCTATAAAAAGGACTTTGAAAATTGGATAAAGTTTATAATGGATTTCTCTTGCCTTTTTCATTTGTCCATTTAAAGCAGACTTCACCATATCTGCCACTTCTTTTGGAACAATATTTGCTGCAACAGAAACAACTCCTTTCCCTCCGACTGCAATAATTGGCAAGGTTAATGCATCATCTCCTGACAAGACAACAAAATCCTTATCAACTAAGGATATAATGTTATAAATCTGGTCAAAATTTCCACTTGCTTCTTTTATTCCAACAATATTTTTAATTTTTGAAAGTTCTGCGACTGTTTCTGGAGATATAGAAATACCTGTTCTTGATGGGACATTGTATAAAATTATAGGAATATCAACACTTTCTGCAATTGTTTTATAATGAAGATATAGTCCCTTTTGAGTTGGTTTATTATAATATGGAGTTATCAGAAGACATCCATCACATCCAACTTCTTTTGCAAATGAAGTAAGTTCAAGTGATTCTTTTGTATTATTTGACCCTGTGCCTGCAATTACAGGAATTTTCTTGTCTACAATATCTACTGTAAATTTTATAAGTTGTTTATGTTCTTCCATAGAAAGAGTTGCTGGTTCTCCTGTACAACCACAGGTAACAATTCCATCTGTCCCATTTTTAAGATGAAATTCAACAAGTTTCTTATAACTTTCCTTATCAATCTGCCCGTTTTTTATAGGTGTTACAATTGCAACTATTGAACCATAAAACATAATTTCCTCCTTTTTAAGATTCTTTCACACCATCCAAACATCACTCCTTATAGGATAAAATATTTTAAAAAAGTAGTAAAATAAATAAAAAGATAATTGAAAACTTTTTAAGTTGGTCAGGGGAAATAGGAGAGGACCATATTCTCCTAGTTCATAAAAGAACCGAAGGAAGAATGTCCCTCCTTTTTTCGCTTTATTATACAAAATTTTCAGTCTCAACCTTAATATCTCCCTTCACTCACTACTGAAGTATGAACGAAGTTGAATGAATATTAAAGTTTTACTAAATATTATCACAACTTTTTAGAAAAAAATAAGAATTATAAGGTTTCTTGTAAAAATAATGTAAGAAATTCTCCTTTTGCTGGTACTACATTATTTTTTATTACTGTATATTTGCTTTTCTCCACATTTGCTAATTTGAATGGAATAATTTTTTTATTTCTCTCAACTTTTTCTAAGGAATAATTAGGTGGTAATAAAATATTCCATTCAACTTCTTTTGGGCCAGGATAAAGTTTTAAATATATTATTTTCGCTTCCTTATCCCAACGGAAATCATACTCTAATGTATTATCTGATGGACCATAAACAATTTTGATATGAGCATATTTTTCATCCGCAGATACCCACCGAGGAGAAATTTTTACTTTTTCGTAAGAACACTTTTGGTCATCTATTCCTGCTAATCCTTCAATCAAAGCATAAATTAATGATGCTGCTCCCCAACCAGAGGGCCCTCCTCCCTGATTTTTTCCATCTTTGGTATAGAGAAAATAAAGAGTCCCATCTTCATTTATTTTCTTAGCAATTCTTTTAAGAATATCTACAGCATATTCTTCTCTTCCATGTTGAAACGCAGCATGTGCTAATTCACCAGCAACAAAAGAAGCAATACCACCATTGATATAACTGCCGGCTGAATAAGTATAAAATTGAGGATATGGTGGATATAAACTAAACCATTCTGCAAAATACTCACCTTTTAGTAAATCCCTAAGTTTTTGGTATTCATCTAAAATAGAAACAGCCATTTTATGAGTTGGAAGACCACGATTTATATCATAAGCATTAGAAAGGCTTAATTGTTCTCTTTCATCTACTCCATAGAAGGCATTATCTAATGGTAAATGGTGAATATAAAATTTACCGTTCCATAGGGTAATGTTGGCTCTTCCTCTTAATTCTTCTGCTCTTTCTTTCCAAAAAGATGATTTTCTTTCTTGTCCACAAATTTCAAACATTTTTGATAATTGTATCATTGCAGCATAAAGTCCTGAATTATCACCATGCATAATACCCATTGGATCGTCAGGAAGAATACGGCGGTTAATCCCAGTATCAGGTCTATTAATAAAATCCCATGTATCAATAGTCCTTGGACGTTTCATAAGTTTGTATTTATTATCCCATCGTTTAGGGTCTGAAAGACAGTATTTTATACCTTTCTCAAGATGATTTAGATTTTTCTCTAACCATTTTGTATCTCCAGTTGCTTGCCAAATACGATGAACTCCCTCTACTATTAAATACTCTATATCTGCTTCAACTTCCAATCTAACTAATCCATATCCTAAATCTGGAAAAAGGACTCTACAATCGCCACCTACAAAGTTTAAATGGCCGGCAATTGGGCTATTAAATGGAGCAAAAATTTCATAAAAAAAACCTTTGTTGTTTTGGTTCTTAAGAATTAAATCTAAAAAACTTCGGATTTCTTTTTGCCAGTAAATATATCCTTTCATCTCATGAATATGGTCTCTTACCCAATGAGGGTTTGTTCGAATAAATTCATTTTTAGAGTGATAAACGCGACTATCATTTGCAACTATGGAACGAAGTTTTTCATATAAACCGAAAAAAGAAGATTCAACATCTAAACACAAAAATGTCTCTTTCATTTTTTCCCCACTTGTATTTTGGGGTACTGCCAAAATTGGCTATAGCTTTTATAATGCATTTCTTTGTCTTTTAAGATTTTTATAAGTATTTATATCCATCCTCTTTTTTTGTTTCTCTTCCTTCTTTAACCCATCCCCTTTTGAAATCTCCCCCTCTGGGCGTAGCCCAACGGGCGAGCCTTACCCCTCTTTATAAAATCCCTCTCTATCCCGTTGGACTATCTGAAATCCCCCTACCCCCTTTGTAAAAGGGGGAAATGACGCACCAACTCTGCCCTGCTACCCTTTGCTTCCTTAGTCGGTTTAATAAAGAGAGAAGAAACTCCTTCTTTTAACAAGGCATGTCCCTCAATGTCTTAGTGCGATAGTCCCCCAACGTATCAGTGGCGGAGAGAAGAAGAAAGATTTTCTTATCCACATTATAATTTTACAACAATTTTTTTTATTGAAAAACCATTATCTTTTATTTTTTTTAAAATTTCCTTTTTTTTCATATTAAGAAGAGATAGATAACAACTTGAATCAACTTTAATGTAAAGTATGTTATTTTTCATACCATTTACATAAGTATGTCCCTGTAAATTATCGTCTATTATTCTGTTCCATAGAACATCAATATCAATTTCTCTGTTTTTATCTTCTGTTTTCCATATATCTACAATCCTTTTTGTTATATCCCCAATTTTCTCTATCATTCTATTTTCAAAGGCATTGTAACATACAAAAAGTTATTATTAAGTTGTGGTCTCATTAAAACAGGTGCTTTTTTATCAGTAAAAGCAAAGACCATTTTTTCTTCATTGACTTTTTGTAAAAAATCAATTAAAAATTCAGGAAAGAAAGCAAAGTTCATTTCTTCTCCATCATACCCAATTTCAAATTTTTCCTGTCCCTGACCAATTTCAGGAGAAACAACAGAGACCATTATTATTCCTTTATTTAAAGTAATTTTTAATTTATTATATCTTTCACTTGTAAAAAGGGATATTCTTTTAAGACATGAAAGAAATTTATCTTTGTCAATAATAGCAATTTGACATTTTTTTTCATCAGGAATAACTACATCATATTCAGGAAAATCCTCCACTCCTGCTAATAATTGAGATATAAGAAGAATATTGGAAAATTTAAAAGTAATTTGATTTTTACCAACTGAAATTTCTGTTAGTTCATCAGTTAATAGGTCTGTTAATATATTTAAGAGTTTAAAAGAGAGAAGAACTTTTATTTTGGGAGAAGGGGTGCTTTCTAATTCTGCCTTACTTAAAGAAAGTCGTCTTCCATCAGTGCCTATTAAGTTTATGTTATTCTCTTTTATTTCTAAAAGTCCTCCTCTAAAATATGGCTTTTGTTCATTTGGATTAACACAAAATTTAATTTTATCAATTGCATCTTTTAATATATTTCCAGGTATATTAAAACTTACATTAGAAGATATTTTTGAAATGCGGGGAAAATCATCGGCATTCATTGTTATAAATCTGTATTTTATATTTTCATTACTTATCTCCACTTCATTTTCTTTTTCTTCTATTTTAATTTCTTCATCAGGTATTTGTTTAATAAGAGAAATAAATTGTTTTCCGGGAATTAAAATTGACCCCTTTTTGAATTGACATTTTAAAGAAACCTTTATAGTATTTTCAAGATCTGTTGAAATAAAACTTAATTCATCTTTTCCTTCAATTAAAATTCCAGATAAAATTTCCATTGATGATTTTGAAGGAAGAATTTTAGAAACACAATTTAAAACACTATCCAATTCCCTACTATTTATTATTATTTCCATTTTTACCTCCATTAATAATCATAATTATTGTTTTTTTGTTGTATTTTGTATTTAAGTTATTTATTCTCAAGTACTTATATTGTGGAAAACCTGTGGAAAATTTATACACTTAACCCCCTTTTAATATTTTCAACACTGTTTTTTATATATGTATCATTTTCAATAAGTTTCTTAACTTTTTTGCAAGCGTTGATAACAGTTGTATGGTCTTTTATACCAAAAAATTCTCCTATTGAATTTAATGAAGAGGTAGTTAAGTCCCTTGCTAAATACATTGCAATTTGCCTTGGTATTAGTATATTTTTAATTCTTTTTCCACTTTTAATTTCTTTTTCAGATATATTAAAATAATTACAAACCATTTCCATTATTGTTTCAAGAGTAATTTTTCTTTTTCCTTTTCTTTTAAATCCGTCAATAATCTCATTTACTAATTCTTCATTTATTTCACTATTGGTAAGTTTTGAAAGAGCAAGTATTCTATTTAATATCCCTTCAAGAACTCTGATGTTATCTTCAACTTTTTCTGCAATTAGAAATATTATATCATCATTTATTACAATATTTCTAATTTCGGCTTTCTTCTTTAATATTGCAACTCTTGTTTCAAAATCAGGGGGTTGAAGGTCAACAACAAGTCCCCATTCAAACCTTGATATTATTCTTTCTTCAATAGCAGTAATTTCTTTTGGAGGTCTATCACTTGATAAAATCATTTGTTTTTTATTATCATAGAGAAAGTTAAATGTATGAAAAAACTCTTCCTGGGAACCACCTTTCCCAGCAATAAAATGGATATCATCAATCAGCAGGAAATCTAAATTTCTAAATTTATTTCTGAAATTGTAAGTTGTTTTATTTTTAATACTTTGGATATATTCATTTACAAAGAATTCAGCAGGGATATAAGCCATTTTTAAATCACTTCTGTTCTTGATATAATGACCTATTGCTTGCATTAGATGTGTTTTTCCTAATCCAACTTTTCCATATATAAAAAGAGGATTGTATGCAATGCCAGGTGATTGAGCAACTGCTAAAGCAGCAGCATGAGCAAGACGATTACAGGGACCAACAATAAAATTTTCAAATGTATATTCTGGGTTCAAATTAATTTCAAGAAGTTTCCTATCACTTTTTTCCTCTTCTCCATAAGATATATCTATTTTTGGGTAAAAACCATATAATTTTGAAAATTCCTCTTTTATTATTTCAAGAAATGGGAAAAATCCCCGATAAAATGCTCTATTGGGAATTTGAATATGTAAAATTTCACCATCAAAATCAATGATTTTTACTGGTTTAATCCATATATCATAACCTCTTGGATTGTTAATTTGTTCTTTTATATTATTAAAAATATGTTGAGAGAGGTTTTCCACCTCAAATTTTTCCATTTTCCACAATTTTTCCACATCTTTTATTTATTCATTTTTCCCACAACAATGTTTATATTTTTTACCACTTCCACATGGACATGGGTCATTCCTACCTATTTTTTTACCTGAAACAGCGGGAGTTTGTTTTACCATTACAGGTGGCTGTGCATTTGGTCCTTGGATTATCGCTTGTTGTTCTCCTTCTTGTGTTATAGTATCAAATTGCTCATATTGTTTATGTATAAAGTCAGCACTTACCTTTTGTTTTTCAGCATGCATTGTAAATTTTTCATCACTTACTTTTATATTAAATATTGCAGATATTCCTTCCTGTTTAATTGCAGAAAGCATCTGTTGAAATAATTGATATCCTTCATGTTTATAAGAAAGAAGAGGGTCCCTTTGAGCATATACCCTTAAATTTATTCCTTCTCTTAACTCATCAATACCTCTTAAATGTGCTTTCCATCTATTATCTATTACCTGTAAAAAGATAAGGCGTTGTATTTCATAAAAGAAAGGACCTATTTCTTTTTGTTTTTCTTCTAAAACAGAAAATATTTTGTTTTTGATATCCTGTAAGAGATTTTCCTTGAAAACAACAGTATTTGATATGTTCTCAACAGAGGGAATTTCAGCATCTATATTAAAAATTCCTTTTATTGCAACTTTTAACCCATCAATATTCCACTGGAATGATTTAACACTTAAACTACAAAATTCATCAAACAGATTATTTATAATTTCCTCAATAAACTCCCTTATATAATTATCAATATTTCTCCCTTCAAGAAAGTCCTGTCTGATTGAATAAATAACATTTCTCTGTTCATTTAGAACATTGTCAAATTCAACTAATTGTTTTCTTATTTCAAAATTTCTACCCTCAACTTTTTTTTGGGCATTATTTATCATTTTTGTTATTAGAGGATGAGTAATGTTCTCGCCCTCTGGCATTTTTCCCATAATTCCCATAAGACGTTCTGAACCAAAAATTCTTAAAAGGTCATCTTCAAGAGAAAGATAGAACTTTGAAGACCCCGGGTCCCCCTGTCTTCCTGCTCTTCCTTTTAACTGATTATCAATTCTTCTTGCTTCATATCTTTCACTCCCTACAACATGTAAGCCACCAAGTGATACAACTTTTTGGTGTTCTTCTTCCCATGGTTTTTTATATTTTTCAAGTAATGTCTCATATATTTCTTTAAATTCTTCAGGACTTTTTTCTAATTCTTCTCTTGCTTTTTGCCATTGGTCTTCAATTTTCCTTCTTTGTTTTTCATATTCATCTCTTTCTTTTTTTATTATTTCTTCATAATTTTTATGTAGTTGCTCATACTCGTTTAAAATTGAAAGATATTCTTTTTCAAGAGATGGCAGGTTTGGAAAGTGTTCTGTAAAAATTTTTTTCTCTGCCTGTTCCCAATCCTTTAAGTAATTTTCATATAATTTTTCTTCTTCTTTTTCAAATTGCTGATAAATTTGCTCAATATTTTCTTTCTTTTCTGTTGTGTTTTTAATAAATCTGGTGAGAAGGTCAATATATTTTTCAGTTGTTTTCTTTTGATTTTCAAGATTTAAAGAAGGATATGTTTTTTCAACAAGAGATGAATATTTTTTTAATGAATCAATATAATTATTAATTTGTGTTGTCAAATTCTTTATAAAATCAGGTGTATTTTTAAAATTCCCTAAAATTTCTACCAACTGGTTTCTTTCTTCATCAATATCTTCTTTTAAAACAATATCATATTTTTTCTTTATGGATTTTTTATAAAGAATATAGTCCCTATATGCTTTTCCAGCTGTTTCTCTTGGTTCTTTTAATCGTTCTGGTTTTTCTTTGAACTTTTCTTGAAGAGAAAGTAATAAAGAATTCTCGTTTTTATACCTTTCTTTTAATTTTTCAAGTCGTGTGTTGATTTTATCAAAAGATGCTTCAATTGTTTTCTTAAAAATTTCTTTTTCAAAAATTTCTTTTGCTTTACCTTCTAAGTCAGAATATATTTTTTCTTTTTCATTTAATGAACTTTTTAAAAAAGAAAGTTTTTCTCCATATTCCTTTTCAGTCACATCAATTTTATTTTTATATCCTTTTTCTAAGTCCTCTAAGACATCTGAATAATCACTTTTTTTAACAATGTCTTTACTACCTTTTTTACTCCATATTGTTTTTATTGTTTCTTCTCTTGCAATTATTTCAGGATTTCCTCCAAGAATAATATCAACTCCTCTTCCTGCCATTTGTGTTGCTATTGTTACTGCTTTAAATTTACCTGCCTGTGCAATTATTCCTGCTTCACTTTCGTGGTTTTTTCCGTGAAGAACATTATGTGGAATATTATTTCTTCTCAAATATCCACTTAATTTTTCTGCTTTTTCTATTGAAATCGTCCCAACAAGAACGGGTCTGCCTATTTCATGCATTTGTTTTATCTCATTGGTAACTGATATAAATTTTTCTTTTTCAGTTCTATAAATTTCATCATTATATTCTGTTCTGCTAAGTGGTTTATTTGTTGGAACAACAATTACATCTAATTTATAAATTTCTTTAAACTCTATTGCTTCTGTAACAGCAGTTCCAGTCATACCTGCTATTTTTTCATATAGTTTAAAATAATTCTGAAAAGAAATAGTTGCAAGTGTTTGATTCTCGCTTTCAATCGGGACTCCTTCTTTTGCTTCAATTGCCTGGTGAAGTCCATCGCTCCATTTTCTCCCTGGCATCAATCTACCTGTGAATTCATCAACTATTATTACCTGCCCATCTTTTACAACATATTCTTTATCTCTTTTAAAAAAAGTATGACCTTTTAATGCCTGATTTATTTTATGTACTATTTCAGTATGACCTCCATCATAAAGATTTTTAATTGATAATAACCTTTCACATTTTCTTATACCTTCTTCTGTTAAAACAGCAGTTTGTGCTTCTTCATCAACAATATAATCTGTATCTCTTACAAGTTTTCTTACCAATCGGTCAATTTCATAATAAAGTTGTGGTTTTTCTTCAGAAGGTCCTGAAATTATTAGAGGAGTTCTTGCTTCATCAATAAGGATAGAGTCAACTTCATCAATTATTGCATAATAAAGTTTTCTCTGAACCTGTTCTTCTTTTCTTATAGCCATGTTGTCTCTGAGATAATCAAATCCAAACTCACTTCCTATTCCATAGGTTATATCACATTGGTATGCTTTTTTTCTTTCAACAGGATAAAGATAAAGAAACCTTGAATCAGCAGGAAGATATGTTAGGTCAAATTTAAAAGCAGAAGAAGAGGAAAGTCCCTTACCTTCTTTATAAGAAATAATACAACCAACCGAAAGTCCTAAATAATCAAAAATTGGTCCCATCCATTGAGTATCTCTTTTTGCTAAATAATCATTTACAGTTACAAGATGACAGCCATTGCCTTGGAGAGCATTTAAGTAAAGAGGTAAGGTTGCAACAAGTGTTTTACCTTCACCAGTTGACATTTCTGCAATTTTACCTTTATATAGAACTATTCCTCCAATAATCTGAACATCAAAATGTCTCATATTTAAAGTTCTTTTTGCAGCCTCTCTTACAAGAGCAAATCCATCAATAATGAAATTATCAACCGGCTCTCCATCAGATATTCTTTTCCTGAATTCTTCTGTTTTTCCCCTCATTTGCTGTTTTGTCATATTGGCAACTTCTCCCTCTTTCTCATTTATTTGCTTTAAGAGGGTAATACATTCATTAAGAAAAGAATATTTCTCTTTATTAAATATTCTATTGATAAAATACTTTGTTCCAGGATTTAAAATTTTAAGTTTTTCTAAAAGGTCTTCATAATATTCCATTCCTATCTCCTGTAAAAATGCAATAAACAAAATTAGCAACGAATCCCCTCTGCCTCCCTTTGTAAACCGACTAAAGAAGCAAAGGGTAGCAAAGCAGAGTTGGTGCGTTATCGTTTCCCAGATAGCACAACTGCTACCGACTAAAGTTGCTTACCTTGTGCCTCAGAGTTGGTGCGTTATCGTCTTCCAGATAGCACAACGGGGTAGGGGGATTGTTCTACACAGGCAGTTTAAGGAAAGCATACGAACCAGCCCTACCC
>DAOOVW010000024.1:0-17419 GCA_035370465.1 bacterium
AATATGCCCAACAAAAAATAAAAAAACACCTTTTACTCCAAATTTCAAAGAAATAGTGAAATATGTTAATCCAATAGTTAACCACCACAAAAACCAGTAAGGGTTTGAAAGAGAGGCAATAATTCCTTTCAATGGTAGAGAGAAATTTTTCTTTCCCCCCTTTTCTTTCATATACAGGCCCTTTTTTATAAGCATACTAAATCCCATATAAATAAGAACCAAACAACCGAAAAAAGCAACAATTTTAAAAACAAGTTGATTTTTTAAAAATTGAGTTATTCCTGTAAAAAATATTGAAATTAACAGAAATTCAAGAAAAGCATGTCCTGAAATAAGCAATGGTCCAGTTTTTACCCCATTTTTATATGTTTCAACAATCGTAACAGCGAGAAGAGGACCAGGGGACAAAGCACCAGAAAAAGCAACAAAAAAAGATGTAAAAAAAATCCATAATAAGTTCATTTCAGTATTTGTTCAAATTCATAAATTACAATTGCAGTTGCTACAATAGAAGCAATTTCTACCTTTAAAATTCTTTTTCCCAATGAAGAAATTAAAAAATTATTTTCTTTTGCTAATGAAATTTCTTCTTCATCAAACCCACCTTCTGGTCCAATAAAAATGTGAATTTTTTTATTTTCTGTAATTTTTATTTTTTCTTCAACTATAATATCTCTTAAAATTCTACTTTCCCCTTCCCAGAAAACAATTCCTATATCTTTCTGTATTTTGATTGCATCATTGAAATTCATAAAAGAAACCACATCAGGAACTATCACTCTTCCTGATACTTTGCTTGCCTGTTGGCAAACCTTTTTCCATCTTTCTATTTTCTTTTCTTCTTTTTTTTTATCTTCAATATTAACAATAACTCTTTTACTTATAACAGGATAAATTTTTTTTACTCCTAATTGGGCAGTCCCTTCTACTATTTGTTCCATCTTTTTTCCTTTTGGAACTGCCTGAAATAAACAAATATCAAAAGGTGTTTCTATATCAAATTTTTTCTCTGCTTTTATTATTTTCCCATAAATAATTCCTTTAACCATTTTTGAAACTTCAATTAAATATTCTTTTCCGGAACCATCAAATCCAGCAAAAATATCATTTGGTTTCATTCTTAAAACATTTTTTAAATAATGATATGTCTCCCCTCTAATTTTCACATTATCTTTTTCAATTAACCAATCATTTCTATTTAAGTAAATTCTTTTCATCTCAGTTTCCTTTTTCTTTAATGTAGTATAATATTTATATGTCAAATTTAAAAATTCTTATAAAATGGTGTTTTATATATTTTGCTGGTTTAATAGTAAATAAATTCATTTCTCAATTTATTCTTTATATTTTCTGTATTGTTGGTTTTTTGACAGGGTTTATTTTAAGGGTTGTTGGCAAGTATCCAGGAAAAACAGAACCACTAATTCTTGATTTCTCAGCTTTTTTGCTCGCAATTGTAATTTTATTTTTAAATAAATCAATTAATTTTAAAATCGGACTTTTTCTTATATTTTTACCACATATTATTTATAATTTAGTTTTGATTTCATTTATTTTAATCTTTTAAGGTCAAAATCAAATGTGCATGTTTCTTCTTTTTCATTTTCAAATGGTTTAAAAGATACAATAAGAGAAATTTGGGCATCATCTGGTATATCATCTTTAGGAAATACAATTTTCCCTGTTACTATCTGAGTATAATCTCTTGCCACTTGTGAAAATTTTGGGAAAAAACAATAAGTGGGTGAAAATTCTTTATCTTTATATTTCAACTTTGCGTTTACAGTCCTCCCAAATTGAGGATAATTACCAAAAAGAGTAACTTCAAAAGATATTTTATCATTTTCTTTTGCAAGAATTTTTTCAACCATATCAATATCAACTTTCTCATTATTTTCTGCTGCTTTTTTTCCTATTAAAGCAACTTTTAAAAATGGGGTAATTAAAATCGCCCTGCCCTTTCCATAATCATATCCAAGGTTCACTGCCCAATTTTCAGTAAATTCAGTATAACTTAAAGAGAAATTATCTTTTCCAAAATTAAGACATTCTTCAATTTCTTTATCGCTCAATGGTAAATTATAATTTTCCTTTTTTTTCTGACATCCAGTTAATATTACAAAAATTAATAATAGAAAAAATATCTTTTTCATATTATTTATTATAAATTTTTTAAAAATTTTCGTCAATTATTATTGCCAAAAATACCTCTTGTGTGGTATGATAAATCATTGGAGGAAAAAATGGAAAAAATTGTAATTTTTGATACAACTTTGAGAGATGGTGAACAATCTCCAGGGGCGAGTTTAACAAGTGAAGAGAAATTAAAAATATCTTTTCAACTTGAAAAATTAGGAGTTGATATTATTGAAGGTGGTTTTCCAATTGCATCGGAAGATGACGCAAAGGCAGTAAAAGAAATAGGAGAAAAAATTAAAAAAAGCAGTGTATGTGCTCTTGCAAGATGTAAAAATCAAGATATTGATGTTGCTCTAAAATCACTTGAAAAAGCAAATAAACCACGACTCCATTTGTTTCTTGCAACATCTGAAATACATAGAAAATATAAATTAAATAAAGCAAAAAGTGAAATCGTCAGAATTGCAAAAGAATCAGTTAGATATGCAAAAAAATTTATTGATGATATTGAATTTTCACCGGAGGATGCTTCAAGAACAGAAATTGACTTTCTAATTGAGGTATCAAAAGCAGTTATTGAAGAAGGAGCAAAAACAATAAATATTCCAGATACTGTTGGTTATTCAAATCCATGGGAATTTGGAGAAATGATAAAAATGCTTAAAGAAAATTTACCAGATGATATAATTTTAAGTGTTCACTGCCACAATGACCTTGGACTTGCAGTTGCAAATTCACTTTCTGCTATTTTAAATGGAGCAAA
The DNA here is from genome assembly GCA_035370465.1 of bacterium. Taxonomy (NCBI): domain Bacteria; species bacterium. The sequence continues at coordinate 2,903 of DAOOVW010000024.1, forward strand.
ACAGATAGAATGCACAATAAATGGTATTGGAGAAAGAGCAGGAAATGCTTCACTTGAAGAAATTGTTATGAATCTCAAAGTAAGAGAAGATTATTTCAAATTTACAACTGATATAAACACAAAAGAAATATATAAAACAAGCCGACTTGTTTCTTCTTTAACAGGGATACCAGTTCAACCAAATAAAGCAATAGTTGGAGAAAATGCTTTCAGACATGAAGCAGGAATTCATCAGGATGGTGTTTTAAAATATAGAGGAACTTATGAAATAATGAGTCCTGAACTGATTGGATTGCAAGGAGACCAACTTGTTCTTGGAAAACATTCAGGAAGACATGCTTTAAAATCAAGATTACAGGATTTAGGGTTTGATATAAAAAATAGTGAACTTGAAAAGGTCTTTCAAAGGTTTAAACAATTATCAGATAAAAAGAAAGAAATAACAGATATAGACCTTATAGTTATAGCAGAAGAAGAGTTAACACCATTAAAACCATTTTATTCTCTTGTTTATTTTCATATTATTTCTGGTACATCAACAATTCCAAGTGCAACTGTTCGTTTAGAAAAAGAAGGGAAAATTTATGAAGATGCTTCAAGTGGAGATGGACCAGTTGAAGCTATTTATAGAGCAATAGATAGAATTACAGGACTCACTCCAACTTTGAAAGAATATAAAATAAACGCAATTACTGGTGGAAAAGACGCTCAGGGAGAAGTTGTTGTTACATTAGAAATAGATGGAATAAGAACTTCTGGGAAAGGAGTAAGTACTGATGTTATTGAAGCAAGTGCAAAAGCATATATAACTGCAATAAACTATTATATTTCAAAAAAGGACCTTATTAAAAAAGCATACAAAGGGACATAAAATGACAATAACACAAAAAATTATCGCAAAACACTGTGATAAAAGTGATGTCTTACCAGGTGAATTTGTTGAAGGTAATGTGGACATAATTTTAGCAAATGATGTAACAGGACCTCTGGCAATAAATGAATTCGAAAAAATTGGAGCAAAAGATGTGTTTTCATCAGAAAAAATTGTTCTTGTTCCTGACCATTTTACCCCCTGTAAAGATATAAAAAGTGCAGAACTTGTCAAAACACTTAGAAATTTCGCCAAAAAATATAAAGTAAGATTTTATGAAATAGGGAAAGTTGGAGTTGAACACGCTCTTTTACCAGAAGAAGGACTTACACTGCCTGGAAATTTAATTATAGGAGCAGATAGTCATACATGCACTTATGGAGCAGTTGGTGCTTTTTCAACAGGGGTTGGTAGTACTGATGTCGCAGCGGCGATGGTAATGGGAAAGGTCTGGTTGAAAGTACCTTCAACTATAAAATTTTATTATTATGGAAATTTAAGCAAGTATGTTGGTGGAAAAGACCTTATTCTTTATACCATTGGGAGAATTGGAGTTAATGGTGCTTTATATAAAAGTATGGAGTTTACCGGACCTGTAATTGAAAATTTACCGATGGATGACAGGTTCACAATTTGTAATATGGTAATTGAGTGTGGAGGAAAAAATGGAGTAATCCCTCCAGATGAAAAAACAATTCAATTCACAAAAGAAGTTAGTGGAAAGGAAATTGATATAAGTTGGATAAAAACAGATACTGATAATGACTATGAAAAAATAATTGAAATAAATTGTAATGAAATTCAACCACAGGTATCTGCTCCACACCTGCCAAGTAATTCAAAAGATGTAAGGGAATTTTCAAATGTAAAAATTGACCAGGTTTTTATTGGCTCATGCACAAATGGAAGAATATCTGATTTAAGAAAGTCAGCAAAAATATTTAAAGGCAAGAGAGTTCATCCAGAAGTCAGATGTATTGTAATTCCTGCAACACAAAAAGTTTATAAACAGGCATTGAAAGAAGGACTTATTGATATTTTCTTAGATAGTGGTTGTGTTATAGGACCTCCAACCTGTGGACCATGTTTAGGAGGTCATATGGGAGTTTTAGGAAAAGGCGAAGTTGCAATAGCAACAACAAATAGAAATTTTGTTGGAAGAATGGGACATCCTGAAAGTTATGTTTATCTTTCAAATCCAGAAGTTGCATCAGCATCGGCAATAAAAGGAAAAATAACACATCCTGACGAAATATAATGAAAAATTGGGAAAAAAAAGAAACATTTTTAAAAATAATCCAAAGAAAAGGTAAAGGGATAATTCCTGCACGAGTATCAATAATTGCAACAATTTGGGATAGTGACCCTGAATTTTTTGAGAATCTAAAAAAAGAATATCCCGATGTAAGTTTAAACGTGTCAAGAAATTTAGAAAGAGAAAAAGAAAATTTTAAAAAAGACCAGTGGGGATGTATATGGCATTTTCCTGGGAACTATCTTGATGGTCAGGTAATTGAACATCCTCTTTCTTCATGGGATTTATTTAAGAATTTTACTCCCCCTAACCCTGCTGAACATAGAGATTGGATATTAACAAAAAAAGAAATAGAGGAAGTAAAAAAAGAAGGGGGATTTTCATCAGTAGGTGTTGAACATGGTTTTTTTTATTTACGACTTACTTATTTAAGAGGTTTTAATAATTTAATGATTGATATTGGAAGTAAAGAACCAAAATTAAAAGAACTTATAAAAATTTTAACTGAATATTGGAAAGATGTAGTAAAAAGATTAGTCGAATTAAAACCAGATATGATATCTTTTGGAGATGACTTAGGACATCAAAACACACTTCCAATAAACCCTCAAACATGGAGGGAGTTGATAAAGCCATCTTATAAAGAAATTTTTTCTATTTGTAGAGAAAAGGGTATTGAAGTTTATTTGCATAGTGATGGATATATTGTTGATATTATTCCCGACCTTATAGATGTTGGAGTAACAATTCTAAACCCTCAGGATCTTGTAAATGGATTAGATTATCTTGAAAAAATTGCAAAAGGAAAAGTAACAATAGACCTTGACATTGATAGACAAAAAATAACTGTATTTGGTAAACCAAAAAACATTGAAAACCATATAAAAAATTGTGTTGAAAAACTTGGTTCTAAAAATGGTGGTTTATTACTTTTGTATGGTGCTTATCCGGGAACACCAAAAGAAAATATCGCTGCTGTTATAAAATCAATGCAAAAATATCACAATTTCTGGGTGTAATTAAAAGTTGAAAAAAAAGGAAAATATATGAAAATTTATGATGAAAAAACATACTTAGTTCAACAAAATACTTCTAATTTAAAAACAATTGAAATAAAAGAAAAAATGATAAAACATTTATTAAGTAAATATTTTATTAAAAATATGAATGATTGGGCAGGAATAGAAAGTGATTTAATAATTGCTGACCCACCCTTTGGAATTAAATTTAGTGGAAAACCTACAAATTATCATAGAAATGCTGAAAATGTAGTTGATGGCTATGTAGAATGGGGTGTATCAGAATATGGAAAAAAAATTCAGGAATTGTTAGAGTGTATTAAAAGAAATTTAAAAGAAAATGGTCAGGCATTGATTTTTTCTGGATGGAATAATAGTAATATTATTCAAGATATACTTATGAGATTTAAAGGACTAAAATTAAGAAGTAAGATGTATTGGATGTATAATTTTGCCCCTGTTTGTAGAAAAAAACCATCCCATAATGTTTATGAAATTTTTTGGATAACAAAAAGTGAAAAATGGACTTATAATAAGAGATGCAACACCGAACATTGCCAGATAGGAGAACCAAATTTAACTACCTTAAATTTTAAAAGGGACTACAAAGTTAATATGCCAAAATATCCAACACGACTTCCATTTAAACTTTTACAGTGTCTAATAGAGCACTTTTCTAATAAAAATGACTTAATTTTTGACCCTTTATGTGGAAGTGGAATGGTAGGAGTTGTTTCATACATTTTGAAACGGGATTTTATTATAGGTGACTTAAATAAAAATGGGAAGTTTGTTTTTAAATATCTTTTAGATTATTATCTGAACAAAAATGGCTTAATTCAAGATACTCAGGAAAACTATATTGCATGAAAATTAGCAAGTATTAGAAAAACAGAGTTGGTGCGTCATTTCCCCACTTTGATAAACCGACTGAGGTAGCAAAGATTAACAAGCAGAGTTGGTGCCGTAATGTATTTCAATAGGCACAACGGGAGTTAAGGGGGATTTAGGAAATGTAAAGTGTAAAGGGAAAAATGTAAAATAAAAAACCCCCTCACTCTAACTCCTCGGGCGTAAGCCCTACGGGCGAGCCTCTCCCCTGCGGGAAGAGGGAAAAAAGAGGGGAATGTATTTTCTTCTCCACTTGGGAGAAAAAATAAATAACCAAAATTTTGGCAGAATACAATATAAAGATGGAGGAAAAAGATGAAAATAAAAGGAAAGGTATGGAAATTTGGAGACCATGTAAATACTGATGATATAATTTCTGCAAGATACTTAAATACAACTGATGAAAAAGAACTTGCATCACATTGTATGGAAACAATAAGACCTGACTTTGTAAAAAAAGTTCAGAAAGGTGATATAATTGTTGCAGGAGAAAATTTTGGATGTGGAAGTAGTAGAGAACATGCTCCAATAGCAATTAAGGAATGTAGTATTTCAGTAGTTATTGCAAAAAGTTTTGCAAGAATTTTTTTCAGAAATTCAATAAATATTGGACTTCCCCTTATTGAACTGGAAGAAGTGAACAGAATTAATGAAGGAAACATACTTGAAATTGACCTTGAAAACGGAATAATAAATAATTTAACAAATGGTGAAATTTATAAATTTTCTAAATATCCTGAATTTTTACAGGAAATTGTTAAAAATGGAGGGTTAATGCAATGGGTAAAAAAGAAATATATAAAATCGGTGTAATTGGTGGTGATGGAATTGGTCCTGAAATTATAAGACAGGGTATTAAGGTTTTACAGGCAGTTGGAGAAAGAGAAAATATTAAATTTGAGTTCATTGAATATGATTTTGGAGGAGAAAGATATTTAAAAACAGGAGAAACATTACCTTCCAGTGCAATTGATGAATTCAGAAAATTAGACGCAATATATTTAGGAGCAGTTGGGCATCCTGATGTGCAACCTGGAATATTAGAAAAAGAAATACTCTTGAAAATAAGGTTTGAACTTGACCAGTACATAAATTTAAGACCTGTAAAACTTTATCCAGGTGTATGGTGTCCATTAAAAGATAAAAATGAGAAAGATATTGACTATGTAATTGTTAGAGAAAATACTGAGGGACTATATTGTGGAATAGGAGGAAATTTTAAAAAAGAAACAAAAGATGAAGTTGCGACACAACTTGAAATAAATACAAGAAAGGGAGTTGAAAGATGTATAAAATATGCATTTGAATATGCAAGAAAAAGAAATAAAGAGAAAAAATTAACTGTTGTTGATAAAGCAAATGTCCTAACTTATGCAGGAGACCTCTGGAGAAGAACAGCAAGTCAATTAAGTTGTAATTATCCAGATATAAAACTTGATTTTGCTTTTGTTGATGCTACCTGTATGTGGATGGTAAAAAATCCTGAATGGTTTGATGTAGTTGTGACAAATAATATGTTTGGAGATATAATAACAGACCTTGGGGCAATAACTCAGGGTGGTCTTGGAATAGCAGCAGGAGGAAATATAAATCCAGAAGGTGTGAGTATGTTTGAGCCAATACATGGTTCTGCTCCTAAATATGCAGGGAAAAATGTTGCATGTCCTCTTGCTACAATATCAGCAGGTGGTATGATGCTTGAAACACTTGGAGAAGAAAAGGCAGCAAATTTAATAGAAAAGGCAATTATAAAAGCATTAGGAGAAGGATATATAAAAAGTTTAGAAGCAGGGAAAATGGGGTTAACAACGGATGAAGTTGGGGATTTAATATCAAAATTTGTTAAAGAAATTAATGAATAAAAAAATAGATTATCTTTACTTATGTAAAATCAGAATTAGAGGGATGGAGAATTAAAGAAAAACTTGAAACAGAAGGGATACCCGTTATTATCCAGCAAGAAGCAACAGGAAAAATTTCTGGATTAACAATTGGTGAACTTGGAGAAATAAAAGTCCTTGTCCCAATTTCTTTTTTGAAACAGGCAAAAGAAATCTTAAATATTACAAAGTATTGTTAAAAAAATAAAATTTCTTATTTAACTTTGTCTGAACCACATATAAAAAGGAGAGTAAATGGTTGACTATAGAAAATTATTTAAAAGTTGTGGAGAAAATGTAATAATTGAGGACTCAGTAATAATTTATCAACCTGAGAAAATGAGTGTTGGCAATAATATTAAGTTTTACCATGGGGTTTATATTGAAGTAGGTAATTTAGAAAAATCGTTTATTGAAATTGGAGATAATTCTCATTTTGCCCCCTATACTATTTTGTATGGAGGAAGAGGGCTAAAAATTGGGTGGGGTGTATGTGTAGCAGCCCATGTTGTTTTTGCAACTATTGGAGAAGGATATGAAAAAGCAGATATTCCCATGTATTGCCAAAAACCATCATCTGGTGGACCAATTATTGTTGAAGATAATGTCTGGATTTGTGCTAATGCAGTAATTACTGCTAATGTTACAATTGGAACAGGAAGTATTGTTGGTGCAGGTGCTGTTGTAACAAGAGATGTTGAGCCATATTCTATTGTAGGAGGTGTTCCTGCTCGTTTAATTCGCAAGAGAAAATAATTTTAACAATAATGTCTATTCTTAAATTACCTATCAACTGGACTAATTTAAAGCAGAGAGTATAGAGAAATATATCCCGACTTTCTCTTGAAAATGGAAGGAGATAAAGGAAAAAAAGTATAAAGTTTTCCCTTTGGGGAATTAGTGGTATTTGAAGTTTTAAAATTTAGTAAAGTAAATAAAAAAATTTTATTGCAAAATCTTATTGAAAGTACCTATTGGTTTAAAAAAGGAGAATAAAAATGGAAAAAGATGTAGTTGTAATTGGAGGTGGGCCTGCTGGAATTTCTGCTTCCTGGGCTGCTGCAAAAAGTGGTAGTAGCGTTCTTTTAATTGAAAGATATGGTTTTTTAGGTGGTATGGCAACTTCTGGACTTATTGGACCAATACTTGGTCATTATTTATCTGAAAAAAAACCTTCTGTTGCTGGTTTTTTAAAATTTCTTGTTGAAAAAATATCTGAATTTGATGGATGTGAAAAATGGGAAAGTGCATGTAAAAAAGGTGGAATACCTTTTGATACAGAGATTTTTAAATATGCATCTGAATTATTACTTTTAGAACAAAATGTAGAAATTCTTTATCATTCATTTATTATATCCTCAAAAACAGAAAATGGAGAAATAAAAGAGATAGAAGTTGCAAATAAAAGTGGCATACAAAAAATAAGAGGTAATGTTTTTATTGACACAACAGGAGATGCTGATGTTACATATCTATCTGGTTTTGAGTGCACAAAAGGAAGACCACAGGATGGGAAAATGCACTCAATGGGGACTATATTTAAAGTAGGCGGAATAGATGAAAAAAAATTAACAGAAGAAGTAATAAAAGATGCGAGCGAAAAGTTAAAAATTTTGAGAGAAAAAGGTGAATTAAAAATTTGGAACACTGGACTTGGTGGAAAAGGAAGCACAATAAGAAAGGGAGAAAGGTCATTTAATATTACAAGATTTTCTGGAGATGGAACAAATATAAATGATCTAACAAAAGGTGAAATAGAATTAAGAGAACAAACATTTAAACTTTTTGAATTTCTAAAGAAAAATGTTTCTGGCTTTGAAAATGCCTATATATCTGCTCTGCCTGCCAATATAGGAATAAGAGAGACAAGACAGATAAAAGGGCTTTATACTTTGATAGACGAGGACATTATTTCAGGGAAAAAAGCACAAGATAGTATTGCAAGAGGAACATATATGATTGATATTCATTGCCCATTAGGAAGAACAAAAAATAATGTCCATCTCTGTGTAAAAGAATGTTCTACAAAAGAGTACTGTATAATGCTCGATAAATATATGGATTATTTACCTTCAAAAGAAAAACTTTATCCACCTATCAATGATTACTATTCTATACCTTCAAGATGTCTTATACCTCTTGGAGCAAAAAATCTTGTTGTAGGTGGAAGATGTATTTCAGCAGAGCATAAAGCAATGGCATCAATAAGAGTTATGGCAATCTGCATGGCAACAGGTCAAGCAGCAGGGATAATTGCCTCATTATCTTCAAAAAATAATACTCCCGTAAATAAAGTAAATATAAAAGAGGTTCAAAAAATCATAACTCAGCAGGAAGGAATATATTAAAAATGATAAAATTGAGTGATACAAAAGAAGGAATATATAAAATTGTAAATATTGAAAAATGTGGGAAGGGAAGATTAAAAAAATTATATAATTTGGGTATTTTTGTTGGAGATGTTATTGAAGTTATAAAACCAGGGCCAGGTCCTGTAATTATTAAAAAAGGAAATACAAGAATAGGTATTGGTAATGGAATAGCAAACGATATAATAATTGAACCAATTGACTAAAAAGTAGTAAGTAGCAAGATGGAATGAAAGACACACCTCTTATTAAATATTTACGATGGAAGAAAAAACAATTGCAATAAGTGGAAATCCTAATACAGGAAAAACTACTATTTTTAATACACTAACAGGGTTAAGACAGGAAATTGGAAATTGGCCCGGGGTTACAGTTGAAAAAAAAGAAGGTTATTTTATATACAAAAATATAAAATTTAATGTTGTTGACCTACCTGGAACATATACACTGATAGAAGAAAGCGAAGACCAGAAAATAGCAATTGACTTTCTGACAAATGAAAAAGTAGATACTGTCATTTTAACTGCTAACGCCTCAAATCTTGATAGAAGTTTATACCTTCTTATTTTGCTCTCTGAATTAAATCAAAATATTATTGTTGTTCTTAATATGATTGATATTGCAGAAAAAGAGGGTATTAAATATGATATAGAAAAACTTGAGAAGATATTTGGAATCCCTTTTGTTGAAACAATAGCAAATAAGGGATATGGAATTGAAAACCTTAAAGAAAAAATATATGAAAAAACAAGGGATAAAAGGGAAAAATATTTTTTTAAAATAAATTATGGAGAAGAAATAGAAAATTATGTATCAAAAATTGAAGGGAAACTTCAAAATATCTCTTTGCCCTACCCTTCTAAATTTATATCTTTAAGGTTATTAGAAAAAGACGAAAGAATAAGAGAACTGATAAAAAATAAAGTAAATATAAATGAAATTGATGAAATTATTGGCCAATTAGAAAAAAAGATTCCCAATATAGAAGTTATTTTAATAGAAAAAAGATACGGAATTATCAATGGAATGGTTAAAGAATGCCTTTTATCAAGAAAGAAAGTAGAAAAAAGAATTGAAATTACAAATTATTTAGATAGAGTTCTTACAAACAATTTTTTAGGTCCTTTAATTTTTCTTTTGATAATGTTTATAATATTTCAGATTGTTTTTAAATGGGGAGCACCTTTTCAGGAACTTTTAGACAAATTTTTTCATTTTTCAGGAGAAAAAATATCTTTATTTTTACACTCAATAAACGCCCCCTTATTTCTTATTTCTTTTATTGAAGAAGGAATAATCTCTGGAATTGGTTCTGTTGTTATGTTTCTACCAAATATTTTTCTTTTCTTTTTACTCTTTTCTATTTTAGAAGAGACGGGCTACATGGCAAGGGCTGCTTTTACAACAGATAGATTGATGCATAAAATGGGACTTCATGGAAAAAGTGCTATTCCACTGATACTTGGGTTTGGATGTAATGTTCCTGCAATAATGTCAACAAGAACATTAGAAACAAAAAAAGATAAAATTTTAACCATCCTTGTTATACCATTTATGAGTTGTTCTGCCCGACTTCCTGTTTATATTCTTTTCACAGGTATTTTCTTCAAAAGTCATCAGTCATTGGTAATTTTTTCTATTTACTTAATTGGAATTTTGTTGGGAATTCTAATGGCACGAATTTTAAAATTTATTTTTTTCAAAGAAGAATCAATACCAATTATAATAGAACTTCCTCCTTATGAAATTCCATACTGGAAAAATGTAATAATTGAGGGATGGGAAAGAACAAAAGTATTTTTAAAAAGAGCAGGAACAATTATATTTGTAGGAGTGTTGATTTTATGGTTTTTGAGTTATTTTCCTGACCCATCTAATTTTGGTAAAGAAACAAGTTTAATTGGAAGAATAGGTAATTTTTTTGCTCCTATTTTAAAACCAGCAGGGTTTGGGTTCTGGCAGGCATCAGTTGCTTTAATTTTTGGAATATATGCAAAAGAACTTGTTGTTGGATGTTTTGGAACTTTATTTGGAGAAAACAACCTTTCTACAATTCTCCCCTATTATTTTACACCCGCATCTGCCTATTCTTTTATGCTTATGACATTATTATATATCCCATGTCTTGCAACAATTGCTATTATAAAAAGAGAAATTGGAATAAAATGGGCATTATTTTCTGCTATATTTTCAATTTTTCTTGGCTACCTCATCTCAACTCTCTTCTACCAACTCACCCTCCTCTTCTAATTCCCTAATTTATACAAAATTTCATTAATAGTAAATAAAATTCTGTGTAAGTCAAAACCCAAATAAGATTACATTTTGATATTAACAATTCTTAATAGCATATTTTACTTACAATTATATTTTTCAATAAAATATTTAAATGACTTATTTTTCTCCATTGCCACTTCTGTAGAAAAATGTTTCAAAATCTCTATTTTTAAATCCTTGAGGTCGGATTCTTTACCAACCAAGGATTTAAATTTTCCCTTATCAACATTATCAGTTGTCTCCAAAGAAGAAATCTTGAGTTTTTTAGCATTTGCATTATCTAACCCTGCAAGATACCAACTTTCTATTTTCTTTATTACCACAATTATTCTATCTAAATCAACATAACTAAATTTTTCCCATATTTGTTGTTTTTTGGCAGTCACACACGGTGAATCGTTAATATCGACTACAAAGATATAATCTGTCATAGGTATTTTTTTGATGCTAAGAATTATGTTTTTAACTCCCTCTTTCGTTTTCTCTGCATATTTCAATATAATAATTTCATAATATCTATTTTTAAATTTTGGCTTTACTATTTTGTCAAAAAATCGCTCATCATCGGGCCCTTCTACAAGAAAATATAATCTATCTTTCATATATTTGACCCAAGTAAATTTTGTACATAAAGTTCTTCAATACCTAATTCATTTTCTAAAAATATTTTAACATCTTCTTTCTCTTGTGGTTTAGAAATAACCGAAAAACCATTTTTGTCGCGGGAAATGAGTAGAATATTTTCTAAACCTGCATGTTTTACTATCTCAGGGTTGTGAGTAGTAACAATTACCTGTGTTGTTACATCTTTCATCATCTCTACCACTTTTGAAATAAGATAAGGATGTATATTTCTTTCTGGCTCTTCAATTATAGTTATTGGTTTTTTTTCAAAATATAAAGCAATAATTAAAGCAATTATATTTACTGTTCCATCAGAAATTAAAGATGCGGGTAAATATTCCTTCTTACTATATGTTTCCTTTAACTTAAAAAATAAAGATTTATCTACAAATTTTTCTACATTTAAATTATCTACAAAGGGTAAAAGGTCTTGTACTAAATTAAAAAATTTTCTTTTATTTTCCTTGTTTTCTATAATATTTTTGAGAATAATGGCTAAATTACTTCCATCTTCTTCCAATTCTGCTTTTCCAGTTATAGGCGTAGCTCTTTTAATAATTTTAGGGTCAAAATCATATATTGAGATATCACTAAAAATCGGCGGCATAATAAAAGACGTAACTCTTTCCAAAAGAAGCGATTTTTGTTTATTTTGTTCAATTGTTAAAAAAGGGGGAATTATATCATCCGTTGATATTTCATTTGGCAATTTTGATGGAACAACATTAATTTTCCCATTGATCTTAGAAATAGTAATTTCTCCAATCTCTTTCTTTTTTTCTTTACCGATTCTTTCTTGTTGTACCTCAATGTTAAATTTTTGTACTATTTGCTCTTCAGTTTCAACTCCTAATCCCCTTTTTCTAAATTTTATAGTAAAGTTATAAATCGTCTCGTATACCCCCGCTCTTATAAATTTTTTCTCTGGTTTTTTCGCCATAAAAGGTCTCATATATACTTGATCTGAAATAACTTCTAATGAAAAATTATCTGATGAGCCAATATTCATATTCCTGAGATATTCAATACCTCCCTGCATAGATATGGCATTATCCAAACCAAAATTTTTTATATCTTTGAGAAATCTAAAAATTTGTATAAAATTTGATTTACCAGAGGCATTAGCACCTATTAACACATTAAATTTACCGAGATTTATTTCCATATCCCTGAAACTTTTAAAATTTGATAATTTAATTTTCTTTATGGCCATATTTTTACCTCCTTAGTAAAATGGCAGATAAATTCGTATATGTCAAATATTCATCTATTCTTCAACAATTCTAATTTATTAAATACCATAATATCTCTCTGCCTTGTAAAATATTATTTCTCCTTCAATATATGCTTCATTTGAGATTGTATTTACAACATTTTTTTCACTTTCAAAATCATTTAATGTCTTGATAATTATATCAAAGGGAGTAAAAGGAAAATGTTTATGAAGTGCATTAAATATATCTTGCCAGATTTTTCTTTTCTGGTTAATTTTTACATTATTTCTTATTATAATTAAAATATCAAAATCACTTTCTTCATTAAAATCGCCTCTTGCACGAGAACCAAACAGAATTATTTCATCAATTGTAATGTTAGATTTTGTAAGCACTTCCACAATTATATTTCTAATTTTTTCTTCCATTGTTTTTTCCATTTCTTTTGCTTTCATTTCACCCATCCTAAAAAATACTACCTTTTAAAAATTAGCAGTTTTTCTTCATTAAAATTATACAACAAAGAAAGAAAAAAGGTAAATGAGAGAGAGGGACATACAAGGGTAGAATTTTTAAATAAAATCCACCTTAGTTCGTTGTTCTTATTAAGAAAATCCCCCTCATCCCTGCCCTCGAGTGTAGTTCTACGGGCGAGCCTTCTCCCCTTGGGGGAGAAGGAAATAAATTCCCTCTTTTTCCCTCTCCCCATAGGGGAGAGGATAGGTGAGGGGAGATTATTCTTAAAATGTTTTTGAGACATAAGTCCTTGATTCTCATACACTTGTTAACTTCGTAGGTTAATAGATGAGTTAGAGGGGGGACTGGGTTAATTCAGAGGTAATTTTGTCTATCTCATTTTTTATAACTTCTGGAAGTCCCAATATCTCTGTGTTCATAAAACCTCTTATTATAATTGATTGTGCTTCTTCTTCTGGTATTCCTCTACTTGCAAGATATTCAATTTCTTCTTTTCTTATTTTCCCAATTGCTGCTTCATGACTTAATTCTACATCCTGAAAGTCAGTCTCTAATTCAGGAATTGCAATTATTTTCCCCCTTTCAGAAAGAACAAGTCCTTTACATTCTAAATGTCCTTTGACTTGTGGTGATATTGCTTTCAAGTTTCCTCTTGATATTACAGTTCCACCTAAGGAAATTGCTCTGCTTATCACTTCTGCTGATGTGGCTCTTTCTGCAAAAATTACTCTATTGCCAATATCCTGATAACAATCTGGAAATCCAACAACTATTGAGTTAAATCTTACTCTTGAATTTTTGCCTTTGAGAATTGCAGTTGGATACATTACTATTTTTTTAACTGGTTTGAAATTCATATAATTTGAAATAAAAACACCTCCTTCTTCCACTACTGCAACACTTTTGGGTTCAACTTCAACATCTTTTTTCCATGAATGGAGCATTGTAAAGTTTAAAAAACCCCCTTTATGGATAAAAAATTCTGAAATTCCAAGATGGTATGCCTCATTTGCTGCCTTTAATGATGTGCAACCATTGATAAGATATAACTCTGCTCCTTCTTCAACAATTATTATGTTATGAACTTTTTGTTTAAATTTTTCTGTTTTTAAAATTAAACATGCCTGAACAGGAAATAGGACCTTTTTGCCTTTTTTTACTCTTATAAAATAACCACCCTTTGTATTTTTATCATAATGGATATTAAACATCTCAAATGCTTTGCCAAAATATTTTTCTTTTACCTCTGGATATTTTTCAAGTGCATTTTCTATTGAGGAAATTTCTAAATTTTCTTCTTTTATACCTGCAAGTAAAACATTATTGTCTTCCTGAACAAAACTACCTGCTCTTTCTTTTTCTTCTGTATCATATCCAACTTCTTCAAGTTTTTTATATTCTTCTTTCATTTTTTTTCCTTTAATATCCCTCAAATCTGCTTATATTTCACAGAGATAATAGGTTTCAATAAAATCCCCCCTCATCCCTCCTTCTCCCCCAAGGGAGAAGGAATAAAAACCCCCCTCACCCCCCTTTCTAAAAGGGGAAACTTTTGGGTAAGAGATATCTCTTTTTAAGTGGGGAACTTTAGCACCAATTTTTTCATTTTGCCTTCCTCATTTTGCAATTCCTAAAATCCC
>DAOOVW010000024.1:17519-25634 GCA_035370465.1 bacterium
AAAAGGGGGAAATTTACACTTTTCACTAATAAGGCCTGTCCGTCGCAATTTCTGGCGGAGAAGGTAGAGATGGATTTCTCTTTGTGTTTTTTTGCCTTTTAGTCAATATAGTTAACAAATAATTATTTACTGGTCCTCGCATTTACATTTTCCGCATTTTTCATATCCATTTTTTCTTATATCCTGAAATATCTTTTCTGGTTCGTCTGAACAACAGAGTTTTCCATTCATAAGAACACATCCTCTTTTTGCAGAAATATATTGTAGAATATAACCAGTATGAGTAATTATTAATGCAGAACTTCCATTTTTTTTAAAAAATTCATTTAGAACTTTACCCATTATTGAGATATTTTCAATATCAACACCTGATTCTGGCTCATCAAGTAAAAGAAGTTTTGGCTTTTGCAATAGAATTTGAAAAAGTTCAGACCTTTTTTTCTCTCCACCTGAAAAATCAACATTTACATCTCTGTCAAGAAACTCTTTTAAATTTAATTTTTCTGCATAATCAAATATAACATCATCATTTTCTTCAAGATATTTCGCTATTTGATAAAGTTTTACTCCACTTATTTCAGGCGGTTGTTGATACATTACCCCTATTCCCATTTTTGCTCTTTCACTTACTGTTAAATTTTTTAAACTTTTTCCATCAAATAATATATCTCCCTCTTTTATTTTGTAATCAGAAACACCCATAATTGATTTTATAAGTGTTGATTTTCCAGAGCCATTTGGTCCAAACATAATAACAATGTCTCCATCTTTTATTGTAAGAGAAAGTTCTTTTAAAATCTCATCTCCCTCTTCTGAAGTAACAATAATTTTATCAACTTTAAGCATTTTTAATCACCTTTTTAACTCTCTCAAGGAAAGTAGGAAATAATTTTTCTACCAGTAAAATAAATTTCTGCATTCTTCTCCATCTTATATCTAAATATTCATGAACAACTATATTACGATATTGTGCTAATGCAGAAAATTCTTCAGCTTCTTCAGGAGAAAAACCCAAAACTGTACAAAAGACCTTTAATGTTTCTTTATAACTTTGAGGTATTGTTTTTTTCTCTGAGGCAAGAATTATTTTTGAAATATCAAGACAACCCATTACAAGATTTTCAATCCATCTCTCCAATGCTCTTCTTTTAATACTATTCTGGTTATATTCCTGCCATGTAATGTTTTTCATAATTTCTATATCAGTAAACTCATTTTCAAGAAATCTCAAATACTTTAAAATTTCTGCCTTATTTTCAGGAGAAATTGATTTTGCTTTTTCAGATATCCAGTAATACTCATCTACAAATTTCCACCAATCCATTGCCTCATAACTAACTTTACATAACAAATTCAAGTAAAGTTTTTTATCAGATATTTTTAATGGTAAACCATCCCTTAAAATTTTATAAACAAGATCTGGACTTGCTCTATTTAAAACAACAAGGTCAATATTATCTGTCTGTAAAATTTCTACAAGTTCTCCCCATATTTTTTCTTCTTCTGGATATTCAAAATTTGCCTCTAATTCCATATATTCTACTGGTTTAAAATATATTCCAATGTCCCAATCAGAAATATTTCTTTGTTGTCCAGTTGCTCTTGAACCAAAAAGAAATGCCATAACAATCTGTGGTTTTGTCTCAAAAAATTTTTTAAGAATTTTTAATTCATTATCCATTTTTATTCCTCTTTTGTTCAATTATTTTACCCTAAATCATAACAAAAGGATAATGTTAAATAAAAAATCAGGAAGGTCAAAAATACTTAAAATAAACCAACTATTTTACCATCTTTATCAATATCAACTTTCTCACCTGCTGGATGAGAAGGAAGCCCTGGCATGGTTCTCATTTCACCACATAAAGGATAAATAAATCCTGCTCCTGCTGAGACCCTTATATCTCTTATTGGCAAAGTAAAACCATCTGGTTTTCCTTTTAAATTTGGGTCGTGGGATAAAGAAAGATGTGTTTTTGCCATACAAATTGGCAAATTCCCAAATCCCCATTTTGTGTATGTCTTTATTTTCTTTTCTGCTAATGGTGAATATTCTATTTTACCAGCACCATAAATTTTTGTTGCTATTGTTTCAATTTTCTTTTTTATATCCCAGTTATCTTCATATAAAAACTTAAAATTTTTCTCCTTCTCTGATGCTTTTATAACTTTTTCTGCTAAACCAATTCCACCCTCCCCTCCTTTTTCCCATACCTCACTTACTTCTACATCATCTGCACCATATTTTAATGATAACTCCTTTAATGTTTCTATTTCTTTTTCTGTGTCAGTTTTAAATTTATTTATTGCAACAACAACAGGAATTCCAAAATATTTAGCATTTTCAATATGTTTTTGGAGATTACAACTACCCTCTTTTAGTGCTTTTATATTTTCTTCAATAAGTCCTTTATCAAGTGGTTTTCCCGGGACGACTTTAAATTTACCTGAATGCATTTTTAAAGCCCTAACTGTACAAACAATAACAACACAATCGGGTCTTAGTCCACTATATCTACATTTAATATCCATAAATTTTTCCATTCCACAATCAGCACCAAATCCACTTTCTGTAACAACATAATCAGATAGTTTCAATGCAATAAGGTCAGCAATTATTGAACTATTTCCATGTGCAATGTTTGCAAATGGTCCTGCATGAACAAAAACAGGTGTATGTTCTATTGTCTGCATCAAATTTGGTTTTATAGCATCTTTCAATAGAACTGCCATTGCTCCTGCACATTTTACATCTTCTGCTGTAACTGGTTTCCCATCTTTTGTCTGTGCAACTATAATTTTTCCTAATTTTTTTCTAAGGTCAAAAATATCTCTTGTTAAGGCGATAATTGCCATAACTTCTGATGCAACTGTTATATCAAAGTTTGTCTCTCTTGGAATTCCGTTTTCTTCTCCACCAAGTCCAATAACTATATGTCTCAAAAACCTATCTGAAACATCAACAACTCTTTGCCAGTTTATTGTCAATGGGTCTATATTAAAAGGATTTCCTTTAAAAACAGAATTATCTACAAATGCTGCAAGTAAATTATGAGCAATACCAACTGCATGAACATCTCCTGTTAAATGTAAATTGAAGTCATCCATAGGAATTACCTGTGAATATCCACCTCCTGCTGCTCCACCTTTAATTCCAAAAACAGGTCCAAGAGACGGTTGCCTTATGCAGGTAAAAACTTTTTTATTCAGTTTTCCTATTGCCTGAGAAAGTCCTATTGTTGTCACAGTTTTACCTTCACCAAGAGGAGTTGGAGTTATTGCAGTTATATCTATATATTTCCCATCTGGTCTATCTTTTATTTTCTCAAGTATATCAAGAGAAACCTTTGCTTTGTAATTACCATATAATTCTAAAAACTTATTATCAATCCCTATTTTCTCTGCAATTTCTCCAATATGTTTTATTTCTGCTTTTTGTGCAATTTCTAAATCACTTAACATTTTTCTTCTCCCATGTTAAAAATACTGTTAAAATTTCTTTTTTTCTCCTCTCTTCCCATTGTGCTTGGAAAAATTTACAAAATCCTTTATATCTTCTGTTGTGTTATCTGAAACTTCCAAAATCCCCTCTACCCCCCTTTAATAAAGGGGGAATTGGGGGATTTCCATCTCCCCTGCGGGGAGAGGCTCATCTATGTACTACGTCCGAGGGGAAAGGATGAGGGGTGCCTTTCTCTCAGAAATCTCTACTTACCTTGTTTTTTCAAAAAACCGGCTCTCACCTCGAATCATACTCTTTTATCTTAACCTTTTTCAAAGGGGAAATATTATTTTCTTTGTGTCTTATCTAACCAGTGTAAGTTAATTCTTACATATTAAATTTCTTGGTAAAAAACAATTTCAGGTGTTTTTAATAAACCAGAAGGAACAATTTGATAACCGTTATAATATTCTTTTTCACCAGGTGTAAATTGTCCTGGTCCAGTCCATTCTGACCATTTTTCAAACCAGTGGAAAGGACCATGAGAATTTCTTCTACTACCAATTACTTCTATTCCAAGTATTATTTCTTCATCATTTTTTGATAAAAATTCTGTAATTTCTACCTCATTTGGTTGCCATGCAATTATCCCTGCCTGTTGCCCATTTACAAAAATCCTTAAAGCAGTTCCTCTATATTCAGGTATTCTTACAAAAATTCTTTTATTATCATTTTCTATTTTTAATTTAGTCATATAAGTTAAATTTCCTGAATAAAAAGGTATCCCTTTTTCTGTCCAATCACCAATTTCAATTTCTTCTGGTTTATTAACAATCCTTAAATCATTATTTTTTTCTATTTTCACTCCAAATTCCCCTTTTATATAAATTATTTCTAACCCAGGATGATTTTCATTATACTTTGTTTGTAAAATAATTTCATTTTTTCCCAATTTTAAAACTGATGGGTCAAAATTTATTTTCCTTAATGATTTATCCACCCACCAACCACTTTCCATCTCTTCAGGAAGCATGTATCCATTTATATAAATTTTATAAAGTTCTGGCTTTTCAATACATATACATAATTCTCCTGATGGAATTTTATCAACAAAAAATTCATATTTTAAATGGATATCCACACTTTTAGGATTTTTATTTATTTTCCTTACCCATGGTTGAACCATTGCTCCCCCTCTTTCTTTAATCCCTAAATATCTTCTCACTTTCCTATCAACTCTTAATATCTCATCTTTTTCATTCCATCTTTCTTGCCCAATTTTATAATATGGCATATCCAGTACAAGAACATTATCTTCTGATAATTTTATTTCCCATTTGTCCTTTTTAATTTCTTTTCTTTCAATTTCTTGTAATTTTTCCTTTTTTTTACATTCAATTGATATTTCTTTTTTGGGTATTAAAAATAATTTACTGCCAAGAGGAGCAAAATTCGTTTTTATTTCATATCCATTTTCTGTTTTATTTATATCGCATTTATAAACATTTCCATTTTCCTGGTCAAATTCTAATGGCTGGTACTTAAATTCAGGAAATCCTTTTATTATTACATTATCAAATTTCATATTTCTTTCTCTAACAGGTGGAAATTTCTCTTTTTTCCATTCATCTGATGTATTACATAAAAATAAATAATAAAAATCATCATCTTCTCTTAAAAGATAAAGAATTGGCTGTATTTCTTTTCCTTTTTCATCTAAGATACTTATTCTTCTGGCTTTTTTTTCAATTTTTTTCAGCCCATCTTCTATATTTTCACCTATATCAAAAATAGATGAAAAATCAAAATTTGCCTTCTCTCCATCAATATATTCAGGAAAATTTTTTATAAATATAACTTCGCCACCTTCTTTTTTAAATTCTTTTAGAAGTTTTAATGTTGAATTTCTTATTGTATATAAAGGTGGAACTAAAACTGCCTTATACTCTGCCTTATTAACTTTTATTTTTGTCTCTTTACCCTTTTTTACTTTTGCCCATCTTGATAAAATTTCTTCATCTCCATAATCAAAATCTACATGTAAAGATAAAAGTGACTCACATAATTTCTCAAACATTTTGTCATATTCAACTACTTCCTCTGCCTTTTCTAAATTTTTTTCAATTAAATTTTTGTTTCTATATATTGCCCACATACTTTCTATTGGATGAAGAACAAGCAGGTCTCTTACTTCATTTCCATTTGTCATAATAAAATTTATCCTTGCAAAATAATCTTCAACCTTTTTGTAAAGATTCCACCATGGTGACTGATAAAATATACTTGCTGGATAATCCCTTTTTGCTTCCCCTAACATTGTGTACCATGAAAGATGTTGACATCTTAAATTTATCCCAAGTGCAACCTGCCAATCACCTAATGCCTTATGACCTAAAAATGGAAAATCCCATCCAGTGCATCCATATGTCTCAGTCAATCGCCATTTCCTTCCAAATTGTCTTGCAACAGAACTTACCTGTTTTGCTGTATTGGAAAATTTTCTGTATTCTGTTAATAAATCCATTCCAGGTGCTTGCATATATTCATAAAACCTTTGACAACTTCCAACAACAGATGTTTGTGATATTAATGTGTCTTCTGCGAGAACATGTCCTGTAAATAACAAATTGTTTTCCTCACACCACTTACCTATTTGTTTTGAAAATGAGGTAGTAAAAAGAAATGTTATACAATCAAAATAATTGTATCGGACTTTTGAAATTTTTTCTCCAACAACATTAAAATAAATTTCTGGTAAAAAATTTAAAATGTCATACCCATATTTTTTCTTAAAGACATTTGCTAATTTTTCAGTCCATGGTGTATCTATCCCATTATCCTCTAAGAAAAAAGAAGTCCCATAATTCGGTTCATCTGTAAAAATTCCTGGGATTGTTGAACCAAAATATTTGCCACAATACTTTTTATATTGTTGATGTGTTACTTTTATAAATTCCTTTACTGCATCTGGATTTAATGTATCTAAATATGTCTGTCCATTATACCAATCACTTTCTTTCTGGATTTTTATAGAAAAAATTAAAATTTTTTCACTTTTTTTTAATTTTATTTCTTCTCCTTTTTTTACTTTTCTATATTCCTTTATATATGGTCCTTCAAAGTCAGCAATAAAAATTCCTTTCACATCTTTTATATTTTTTATTTCATTTACATCATCTAAAATTTTCATATCTAAATATCTCATTCTATATTTTTTATTTTTTGTAACTATTCCACCACCTGCTCCACTTGGCCATCTATCTTCATCATAAAGAAAAGCAAGCATATTTAATTTTTCCCCTTCATCTGCACATGCATTTATATAACTAAACCATTCTTCTGATAAATATGGGGTATCAAGTCCTACTCTTGAATGCATAAAAAATCCACCTAATCCCATCTGTTTCATCATTCTTATCTGCCATCTTAACTCCTTTTCTTCTAATTTTCCATTCCATGCCCAAAAAGGCGCTCCTCTATAATAACAGCCTGGCTCCTTAAACCCCTCAATTATCTTTTTTATTTCCATTTTCTCTCCTTTTTTATAAAAATTCTTCTTATCATTTTTGGGTGAAATATCACTATAAGAGTACCACCTATTATATTTCCTAATGTAACTGGTATAAGATTTTTCCAGATTAACAAAAAATTTTTTAAAAACTGCCCATTTACCATCAAACCCAAAGGTAAAAAATACATATTTGCTATTGAATGCTCATATCCAGATACCACAAAAACCATTATTGGAAAATATATTCCAAATATTTTACCTTCAATTGTCAAAGATGAAATACACATTATTACAGCAAGACAAACAAGCATATTACATAATATCCCTCTACAAAATGACTGGAATAAAGGTAAATTTATTTTTAAAATTGCAATATCAACTGCGACATCTCCTATTGGTGTTAGCCCTGATAAAAAACTTCCAAGTACTCCTGATTTTAGAACAATATAGGATAGAAAAACAGACCCAATAAAATTTCCAATATAGACAACAACCCAATTTCTAATTAATTTTAATAAATTATATTTTCTATCAATCAATCCAAGACACATTAGGATATTACCTGTAAAAAGTTCTGCTCCCGGAATTAAAACAAGCATAAGTCCAACACTAAAAACACTACCTGCAAGAAATTTTAATATAACAGGGTCAACATTTTTGCCACTTAAAATTGTTAAAGATGCATGTGCACCAAAACCAATATAAATTCCAGCAAGAATTCCAAAAAATAAAAGTTCAAAAATTGTTGATTCTGCCTTTTTTATAACAATTTTCTCAAGTTCATTAGAAATTTCTAATGGTGAAAGAAATAATTTCATAAAACCCCCGAGTGTTCAAGAACTTCTGGAACATATTTGTCCCATCCAAGTGGCATTATGTGAATTCCATTACACATATTTTTAACTTCTTTTATTATTTCTACTGCTATTTTAATACTTACTTTTGTCCTTTCTTCTTTTTTTGCCTCTGCTATCATTTTTATATATTTTTCAGGAATACTTACACCTGCAACTTTTTCATTCATATATTTTGCCATACCTGCTGATTTAAGAAGAACAATTCCGCAAAGGACTGGAACATTATAATTTTCAGTCATTTTTATAAATTTTTCAAAAATATTTATATCATAGACGGCCTGTGTCTGAAAAAACTTTGCTCCTGC
>DAOOVW010000025.1 GCA_035370465.1 bacterium
ATCTTGATAATGTAATTCCATATGTTTTAAAGGTGATTGATATAATAACCTACAAACAGAAAGTATAAATAATTCCTTCCAGAAAATTGGAAAAGTATTTTTTAGTTTATCTATTACTTCTTCATTCTCTTTTATTAAAAACCAACTTGCTCCATACTCTTTACATGTTGTTGGTCTATTAATTCTATATCCTGGTTCTTTCAATCCTTCTGGGGTTATTACCCCTAAATATTCTCCTGTTACCTTCCTGTCAATAAGCACCTTAAATGCACCCCTAATCGGCAGTTGATACTACACCACTTTTTTAATAATATCCCTGTGTAAATTTTGACATCACCTACTAATAAAAATCTTGTTTTTTAAAAAAACAGCAGTAGAATTTGTGGATAATGTGGGTAACTTTCCATGAGTTATCCAAGTTTTCGTGGATAATGAAAATAACTAACTTTATTAATTAAAAATGCTTTATTCATCCTCCACAAAACGGCAGCATCCCCAAAATTTCATTTCACCTGCCTGTTTTTCTTTTTCCTCTTTTCTATACTAATAAGTGTGTATATTAAACCTGCAAAAATATTACCTTTCAGTAGTTATTTTTGTTTTTTAAAAAATATATCAAAACCCACACATATTAAGGACCTGCAGAACACTTGACAACAACTTGGGGGGCATAATGAAAACAGAATTAAAATTTCTCAATTAATAGTAGATATGTTAAAGGTTAATTGATAAAAAAATTTGAACTTTAACTTGCTCACTCTGCTTTTAATAGAGTACAAAAGTAGATAAATATTCTTATCAGAAAGACAGGGTTGAGTAAATATTTACCTTCATTAAAAATTTAAATTTCAAACTTTTCAAATCAAAAAGCAGTTTTCTATCATAATCTAATTGAAAATTTTTAGGGTTGTTGACAAGAGAAAAGAAATTTAATACAATTAAACTTGGAGGTTTTATAAAAATGAAGACAGATTTGGCTTTTTTATTGGAATACTGGGAGAAAGAAAAAGGGATTGAGAAAAAATATTTAATTGAGTCACTTGAAAAAGGGCTTTTATCTGTTTACAGGAAAAAAGCAGGACTACCCAGCAATGTTGATATAAAAATAGACCCGGAAACAGGGGAGATAAAATTTTTGGATAACCAGGGTGAAGAAATTGCACCTCCTTCTTTTCCATGGGAAAGAATTGCTGCTCAAACAGCAAAACAGGTTATTCTCAAAAAATTGAAAGAAGCAGAAAAAATTACCATTTATAATGAGTTTAAACAATTAGAAGGAGAGATAATAAGTGGAATGGTTGAAAGATTTGAAGATGGGCATGTTGTAATTTCCATTGGAAAAGCAGAAGGACTGCTACCTCAACATCATAAATTACCAAATGACCATTTTAAAATTGGATACCCAATAAAAGCATATTTATTAGAAGTAAGGCAACCAAATAAAGGGATATTTCAGTTAATTGTTTCAAGAACTCATCCAAATTTTATTTTGAAATTACTTGAAAAAGAAATTCCCGAAATTAAGGAAGGTATAATAATAGTCAAAGGTATAGCAAGATTCCCTGGTGATCTAACAAAAATAGCAGTATATTCAAAAGATGAAAAAATTGACCCTGTTGGAACATGTATAGGAAATAAGTCATTAAGAATTAAAAACATAGTTAAAGAATTAAATGGAGAAAAGATAGAAATTATTTCATGGGATAGAGATATAACTAAATTTATTGAAAATTCATTAAGCCCTGCTAAATGCGAAAAAGTTATTTTAAAAAAAGGAAAAAGAGAAGCAATTGCTATTGTTGACGATTCCCAGTTATTTCTTGCAATTGGGAAAAGAGGACAAAATGTCCGTCTTGCATCAAAATTAACTAATTGGGATATAAGAGTTTATAAAAAATCTGAATTCGCGGAAAATGTAAAACCAGCAATAAGTATAATAGATGAACTTACAGAAGAAATGGCAGAAATTCTTGCAAAAAATGGGTATAACTCATTAAAAGACCTTTCAGAGGCAGATGTCTCTGAAATTGCTAATTTATTGAAAATACCCGAAGAACAAGCACAACAAATTATTACAAAAGCAGGGAATTATATAAAAAAATGAGAATATATGAAATTGCTAAAAAACTTGGTGTACATAGTAAAAAAGTGATTGAGATTCTTGAAACACTTGAAATAAAAAATAAAACACATTTAAGTGCTCTTTCAGAAGAGGAATATAAAAAATTTAAAGAATATCTTTCCCGAGAGGAAAAAATTACTAAACCAACAACCGTTGAAGAAAAAGTTAAAAAAGTAATAAAAGTTAGTGAAAATGAAACAGTTGGGGAAATAAGTAAAAAATTTAATTTATCACCTTCAAAAGTTATTAAAGACCTTATGGAAATGGGAATAATTGCAAATATAAATCAATCCATTTCTCTTGATACAATAAAAAAACTCTGTGATAAAGAAGGTTATATTTGCGAAGTTATAAAAGGCGAAGAAGAAAAAGAAAAGGAAAAAGAAAAAAAAATATCAAAAAATCTTATTCCAAGAGGTCCAGTTGTAACAGTTATGGGACATGTTGACCATGGAAAAACAACAATTCTTGATTCAATAAGAAAAACAAAAGTAGTTGAACAAGAGGCAGGGCAAATAACACAGAAAATCGGTGCTTATAAAATAGTTGTGAATAACCATCCAATTGTGTTTATTGATACTCCTGGACATGAAGCATTTACTGCAATGAGAGCATTAGGAGCAAAAGTTACAGATATTGTAGTTCTTGTCGTTGCTGCTGATGAAGGAATTAAGCCACAAACAATTGAAGCATTAAATCATGCAAAATCAGCAAATGTTCCAATTATTGTTGCTATAAATAAAATTGACAAACCAAACGCTAATATAGATAGAGTAAAACAGCAATTTTCTGAAATTGGTGTTATTCCAGATGACTGGGGTGGAGACACTATTTTTGTACCTGTTTCTGGCTATACAGGACAGGGTATAAATGACCTTCTTGAAATGATAATTCTTGTTGGGGAAATGTTAGAACTTAAAGCAGACCCAACAGGAAAAGGTGAAGGAACTGTAATTGAATCAAAACTTGACCAGAAAATGGGACCTTTAATATCAATTATTGTAGAAAATGGAACTTTAAATATTTCTGACTCATTTGTTGTTGGTAATACATGGGGAAAAGTAAAAGCAATGTTTGATGATAAAGGAAATAGATTGACCAAAGCAGGTCCTACCACTCCTGTTGAAATATTAGGTTCTCATAACACTGTTAAACCAGGAGAAAAATTTTTAGTGGTAGATTCAGAAAAAGAAGGCAGAAGAATAGCCGAAGAGAAAAATAAAAAAACAATTATTCAACCAGTAAAAAAGATAACTCTTGAAGACCTTTATAAGGAAATTGAAAAAGGAATTATAAAAGAATTAAAAATTATTTTAAAATGTGATACTTCTGGTTCAATTGATGCAATTAAAGAAGCAATAAGCAAGGTTCCCCAAAATGAAGTAGAAATAAATATTCTACATAGTGGAACAGGACAAATTTCTGAGTCAGATGTTTTGCTTGCAGATGCTTCTAATGGTATAGTAATTGGATTTAATGTAGCAATTGAACCAAAAGCAAAGGACCTGGCAAAAAAAGAACATGTTGAAGTAAAAACATACAATATAATTTATGACCTTATAGATGATTTATCAAAATCAATTGAAGGTATGTTAATACCAGAAACAAAAGAAACCCTTACTGGGCAGGCAATTGTAAAAAAGGTTTTTAAAGTTGGAAAAAATTTAGCAGTTGCAGGATGCCTTGTAGTTGATGGAAAAGTAATTATAAATTCAAAAGCAAAAGTTGTTAGAGATGGACAGATTATATATGAGGGTTCACTTGTTAGTTTGAAAAGATTTAAAGAAAGTGTAAGAGAAGTTCCTAAAAATACTGAATGTGGAATTATAGTTTCTGATTTTACCAATTTTAAGGAAGGAGATATAATTCAGTCATATATAGAGGAAGAAGTTCCAAAAAATTTAACAAAAGAAAGAAAATGAGCGAGTGTATTTTTTGTCAAATTATAAAAGGGCAAATTCCAGCAGAAAAGGTCTATGAAGATGATGATTGTATAGGAATAAAGGATGTAAATCCACAGGCACCTGTTCATATTTTAGTAATACCTAAAAAACACATTGATAAGTTATACAATTTAGAAGATGAAAAATTACTTGGTAAAATGTTAATTGTTTGTTCAAAAGTTGCAGAAATGTTTAGTATAAAAGAAAATGGATACAGAATTGTTATAAATACTAATAAGTTTGCTGGACAAAGTGTTGAGCATTTACATTACCATTTAATGGGTGGCAGAATAATGAATTGGCCACCTGGTTGATAAATAGTAAATTAAAAATGGAAAATGTAAAATTCAAAATTATAACTTAAAATTTAAAAAGTTTTTATCTTTTGCAATTTTCAATTTTACACTTTATTTTTACGCTTTACATTTTACATTATTAAAACATTGTGCTTTGCTAAAAAACTTTTTTAATATTTTTATAATATGACAAAAGAAATTAGAATAAAAAATGTAAAAATAGGTGGAGAAAATATTTTTTGTTTAATAGGTGGACCATGCATTATTGAAAACGAAGAAATTGTTTTCCAAACAGCAGAGACACTTAAAAATATATGTGAAAAACATCAAATCCCGTTTATATTCAAAGCATCTTTTGACAAAGCAAATAGAACATCAATAAACTCATATAGAGGACCTGGAATTGAAAAAGGACTTGAAATTTTAAATAATGTAAAAGAAAAACTTAATATCCCGATAACAACAGATGTTCATTGTATAGAGCAAATAGAAAAAGTTGCAAAAGTTGTGAACCTTTTACAAATTCCTGCATTTCTTTCAAGACAGACGGACCTTATAATTGAGGCAGGAAAAACAGGTAAACCAGTAAATATCAAAAAAGGGCAATTTCTTGCTCCTTGGGATATTAAAAATATAATTGAAAAATTTGAATCAACAGGAAACAAAAACCTTTTAATAACAGAAAGAGGTGTCTGTTTTGGATATAACAATCTTGTAGTTGATTTCACAGGTATTCCAATTATGAGGTGCCTTGGATATCCTGTTATTTTTGATGCCACTCATAGTGTTCAAAAACCAGGTGGAATGGGAAAAAAATCAGGAGGAAATAGAGAGCTTGTTCCATATCTTGCAAAGGCAGCCATTGCAGTTGGAGTAGATGGTATATTTATGGAAATTCATCCTGAACCAGAAAAGGCACTATCGGATGGACCAAATATGTTAAAATTAGAGGATGTTGAAGAACTTTTGATAATTTTAAAAAATATTTATTATGCAATAAAAAAATGAGTAATTATATTCTCCGAATGACCTGGTCTGTATGACCTGGCGTAAAGAAAATTTACTTTATAAGAAATGTATTGTAATATTATAAGAGGAGAAGAAAATGAGTGAATTAAAAATAGAGGAAAGAATTAAAAAATTGCCGTTATATCTTCAAAAAGAAGTGGAGGATTTTATCAGTTTTCTGTTAGAAAAGCACCAAAAAATATCAGGGAAGAAATCACTCAGGACTGGGCTGATGCATTAAAACAATACCGTTCCAAGTACACTTCATTGGAACTTCAAAAAGAATCATTAAAGTGGAGAGGGGATTGATTAATGTACCTTGTTGATACTAATGTATGGTTAGAACGACTTCTTGACCAGAAAGAATTACCAGCAGTTAAAAATTTTTTAAATAAAATATCTTCTGAACTTCTTTTTATAATGGACTTTTATTTTCACTCAATTTCTCTAATTATGATTAAACTTGGACAACGAATAGGGAAATTCAATTTAGATTTTGATGATACATATCAATATGTATCTGCTGAAAAGTACGGTCTAACTCTTGTAAGTTTTGATAGTGATTTTGACAGTACTAAACCAGAGGAAATTATAAATATATAGCAGGTATAATTTTGGTATTAAGGAAAACCATTGAGATTGATTAAGGAAAGTAGCAAGTGTAAATGAAAGGTACAGAGACACAAAGTGAAAACCAAAAGATAAAATTCCCCCTCACCTCCATCCTCTCCCCTGTGGGGAGAGGCAGAAAGAGAGAGGGATATTTCCTGCTCCCTTGGAGGAGAAAGCTCGCCCGTAGAGCTACGGGCGAGGGTGGAAATGAGGGGAAACTTTTCTCTCTGCTCTACACTTAAATATGAACAGGTTTTATTAATAATTTACTAAAAAAATGAGTAAAAAAGAAATAATAGAATTTGGGAAAAGAATTATTGAAATTGAATGTCAGAATCTGGAAAGAGTAAAAGAGAATTTAGGAGATAGTTTTGCTGAGGCAGTTGAAACATTGAAATCATTAGAAGGGAAAGTTGTAATAACAGGAATGGGGAAAAGTGGTATTATTGGAAGAAAAATAGTTGGGACATTTGCATCAATCGGAATTTCTTCCATATTTCTTCACCCAGGTGATGCTGTTCATGGTGACCTTGGAGTTGTTTCTAAAAATGATGTAGTTCTTTTAATTTCAAATAGTGGAGAAACAGATGAACTAATTAGAATTGTCCCATCAATTAAAAAAATTGGTGCAAAAATTATATCAATAACTGCTACAACAAAATCAACACTTGGACAATATAGCGATATAGTAATTGAAACAGGAGAAATAACAGAAGCAGATAATTTTGGAATAATTCCATCTTCAAGTACAACCACTGCTCTTGTAATAGGAGATGCATTATCTTTAACTATTATGAACATAAAAAATATTAAAAAGCAGGACTTTGCATTTTTTCATCCAGCAGGGAATCTCGGAAAAAGGTTAATGTTAAGGGTTAAAGATATTATGCAAACAGGAGAAAATATTCCAATAGTTGATGAGAACAGGACACTTATTGATGGTATAAAAGAAATAAATAGAAAAAATTTGGGCTTTACACTTGCAATTAACAAAAATAACTGTTTAACAGGTATAATAACCGATGGAGATATAAGAAGATTACTTGCAAAAGACATAGATATTACGAAATTAAAAATTAAAGAGGTAATGATTAAAAACCCAAAAACAATTGATGAAGATATTCTGGCTGTAAAAGCAATGGAAATTATGGAAAAGTACGAAATTACGGCACTACCAATAGTTGATGAAAATAAAAAGATAAAAGGAGTGGTTCATTTACATGACCTTTTAGGAAAGAAGGAATTTGGAATTGAGTATTAAAAATATAAAAATTTTTATATCTGATGTTGATGGCGTAATGACAGATGGAGGGTTATTTTATATAAATGATTGCCTTTACAGAAAATTTAATGTAAAGGATGGTATTGGGATAAAAATGCTAAAAATTGTGGGAATAGAGATAGCAATTTTGAGCAGTAATGTTTCAGTTCAAACAAAAAATAGGTTTCTATCACTTGGGGTAAATTTGTATTTTGAAGGAATAAAAGAAAAAGATAAATTTATTGAAGGCTTTTTAAAGGAAAATAATTTACAGTGGGACAATGTATGTTATATGGGTGATGACTTACAGGATATAAAACCTATAAGAAAAGCATCTTTTTCAATATGTCCTTCTGATGCAGTTGAAGAAATTAAAGAAATAGTTAATTATGTTTGCAAAAGAAAGGGCGGAGAAGGTGCTTTTAGAGAAGGTGTTGAAAAACTTACAAAAAAAATAGGAAAATGGGAAAAAATAAAAAAAGAATATTTATTATAACAGTTTTGGCATTTTTTTGTATTTTAATTTTACCAGGGTGTAATAGAAAACAGGTAGAAAATAAAAAGATTGATGAAAGTCAATTAAAAAAATTTTCTTTTAAACAATTTTCTGAAAATTTTAATTTAACAATAATTGGAGAAGGAGCAGAAATAAATGAAAAAGATATAAAAGTAAATAGTCCATCTTTTTATATAAAAGGTGAGACAGACATTATAGAAATAAAAACAGGAAAAGAAGGAACTGCTGAGATAACAATACAGCCAGAAAACAAACAAATTCAAAATGTAGTTTTTACTGGAAATATAAAAATTACGCAAAAAGATAAAGTAAGCGGGAAAATAATAATGGAAGCAGAATGCGGTAAATTAACATATAATGATATGGCTAAAGAAATGATTATGGAAATTTCACCTGTAATAAAAAGAGAAAACAATATTTTTTCTGGAGAAAAAATTTATTACTTTTTAGAAAAGAACACTTTACAAATAAAAGGAAATGTAAATGTTAAAATTATTCCTGAAAAATAGTTTTATTTTTTGGTTTCTTATAAGTGGAATTTTTTGTTCTGCTGAAAATATTACTATAGGAAAATATAACAATTGTTCATCAGATGAAGTTAAAAAAGCACCTTATTCTGGAAACATATATATTAAAGAATCTCAAAATAAATATATAATTTTAGATATTGATGAATATCTTTCTGGTGTTCTTTCAGGAGAAATTGGTGAGGATTTCCCTTATGAAGCACTTAAAGCGCAGGCAGTTGTTTCAAGGACATATTTACTTTTCACATCAAAAAAAAATAAACAAAATGGGCTTTCCTATGATATAGAGAACTCAATTTATAACCAGGTCTATAAAGTATGTAATAGTCAAAAAATAAGAAATGCAGTTGATGAGACAAAGGACGAGATTTTAACTTTTAATGGAGAAATTGTAGAAGTCTTTTTTCATGCCTGTTGTGGAGGCAAAACTACTTCACCCTCATCTGTTTGGGGAGGAAATTATAATGGTAGTATAAATGGTATAATAGATGATTATTGTAAAGGAACACCATATTATTCATGGGAAAAGAAATATAGTAGCGATTATTTATCCGATATTTTCGGATTATATAATATAGATAAAATTGAAATTGTAGAAAAAGATGCATCTGGAAGAGTAAAAAATTTGAATTTAATTACAAAGGGTGGTAGAGTAATACAATTATCCGGACATAAATTTAGATTACAAATAAATTCAGCAACGAATGTATACTTTGAAAATCCATTACTTCTTCCGAGTACCATGTTTGATGTTGAAAAAAAAGATAATGATTTTATTTTTAGAGGGTATGGATATGGTCATGGAGTTGGACTATGTCAGTGGGGAGCAAAAAAGATGGCAGAAAGTGGAAAAAATTACAGAGAAATATTAAAATTCTTTTTTTCAGATATGGAAATCATATCATTGGGAGGGGGAGAAAATGAAAATTAATATACATTCAAATATAGAATTAGATGATAAATTTCAAGAGTACTTAAATAAAAAAGTTGAAAAATTAGAAAAGTTTATTTTTGATGAAGGTAATGCAGATATTTATATAAAAAAAGATGGTCCATTTTATATTTCTGAAATTGATATAAAAACAAAAAAGCATACTATTTTCTTGAAAGAAAAAGAGAAAAATATATCTAAATGTATAGACTTTCTAATTGACAAAACAAAAAGAAAATTGGCACAATTACACGATATAGTTATTGACAGAAGCAAAAAATAAGGTCATATTAAAAGAATCCAAAAGGAGGAGAAAAAATGAAAATAACTGATTTTCTTGATAAAAGATGTGTTATAATCGGAATGAGAAGTAGAACAAAAAAAGAAGCAATAAAAGAACTACTTACAAAATTGAAAGAAAATGGATTTATTAAGGATGAAAAAGAAATACTTGAAACAGTTATGGAAAGAGAAAAATTAGGCTCAACAGGAATAGGACAGGGAATTGCTGTCCCTCATGCTAAAAGTGACCAGATTGAAAATCTTGTTGCTGCCCTTGGTATTTCAAAAACAGGAATTGATTTCAATTCCTTAGATGGAGAACAAGTCAACATTGTCTTTCTCGTTCTTGCTCCCACTAAATCTGTTGGACTGCATCTTAAAGCACTTGCAAAGATTGCAAGATTGTTAAAAGACAGGGTCTTCAGAAATGCTTTGAAAGATGCTCAATCCCCAGAAGAAATAATTGATTTAATAAAAGAAGATGAACAAAAACTTAATAATGTAGGATAAAATTTTCTTCCTGTTATAAAAATTTTTATAAGGACTTGAAATATATGGAAAAATTAAAAGGAATTGGTGTCTTTTCCGATATAGTATTTGGGAAAGGCTTTGTCTGGAAAAATTTTTTTCTTTTGTCTCAGGAATACAAAATTCCCAAAAAAGATATTAAAGAAGAAATAAATAAATTGGATGAAGCAATTAAAAAAACAATTGAAGAAATTACTGCATTAAAAAAAAACTTAGAAGAAAGTATAGGAAAAGAATATGCAGATATATTCAACTTTCATCTTTCTATTCTTCAAGATAAAAATTTAAGAGATGAAACTGTAAAAATAATAAAAGAAGAACAACTTAATGTTGAAAGTTCTCTAAAAAAAGTAATTTTTAAATTAGGTGAAATATTTGGAAAAAGTGAAAAGGACTTTCTTAAAGATAGAAGAAGGGATATTCTTGATGTTGTTGAAAAAATTGTTTCAAATTTAAAAGATATACCCTCTATGAAAGTTATTGGCGAAGGAGAAATAATTGTTGCAGATGACTTATCACCATCTCAAATTGTAGCTCTCAACAGAAAACTTGTAAAAGGTATTGTTACTGACATAGGAAGTGAAACATCCCATATTGCAATTATGGTAAGGGCACTTGAAATTCCATCTGTTATTGGTGTAGGAGAAGCAACTAAAGTAATAAAAACAGGTGATGGACTAATTGTGGATGGGGAAGAAGGAATAGTTATAGTGAACCCAACCAACCAGGTAATAAATGAGTATAAAAAGAAAAAAGAGGAATTGAAGAAGAAAAGGAAAAAAATATCACTTTTAAAAAATTTAAAATGTAAAACAAAAGATAGAAAAGAAATAAAATTATTCGCTAATATTGCATTTCCTGAAGAAATCATTGTAGCAGAAAAAAATGGATATGATGGAATCGGTCTTTATAGAACAGAATATCTTTATATCAATAGAAAAAATTTACCGGATGAAGAAGAGCAATTTTATGCCTATAAAAATATTGCAGAAAGAGTTAAAAATAAACCAGTAATAATAAGAACAATAGATATAGGAGGAGATAAAATTCTTCCAGGTATCTTTGAAAAAAAAGAAACAAACCCATTTTTAGGGTGGAGAGGAATAAGATTTTGTTTGGACAGAAGAGATATATTTGAAACACAAATAAAAGCAATTTTGCGTGCTTCGGTTTATGGAGAAATTAAAATTATGTTTCCAATGGTTGCAACATTAGAAGAAGTAATTGAGGGGAAAAAAGTAATAGAAGATGTGAAAAAGAAATTAAAAAGAGAAAATAAAAAATTTAAAGAAATAGAATTAGGAACAATGATTGAAATACCATCTGCTGCTTTAATTTCTGATAAACTTGCAAAAGAAGTGGATTTTTTCTCTATTGGTTCTAATGACCTTATTCAATTTACTCTTGCAGTTGATAGGTTAAATGAAAAAATTACTCATCTTTATCAGCCCTGCCACCCATCTGTTTTAAAAATGGTTAAATTAACAATTGAAAATGCAGAGAAAAACAAAATTCAAGTAGGAATATGCGGTGAAATGGCTTCCATACCTGATATCGCCTGTCTACTCGTTGGTATGGGAATTGATGAATTAAGTATGGCTCCTATTTCAATACCACTGGTAAAAGAAAAACTTATAAATAAAAAATATCAGGACTTAAAGGAAATATCAGAAGAGGTTTTTAAATTTAATACAAATAATGAAATTATAAATTTCTTAAAAGAGGAATTAAAATAAGGGGGAAAACAAAAAATGATTGAAAAAGAGATAAAGAAAATTGATAAATCAAATATGCGTGATTTACTTATAAAATTTGGAGAGCATTGTATAAGTGGATATTCTCTTCTTCCCTCATTTATTCCTGAAAACATAAAATTTAACAAAATTATTTATTGCGGGATGGGCGGTTCTGCTATAAGTGGTGATATATTAAAATTTATTGTTGAAAAACATTCTCATATTCCTTTTGCAATAAGTAGAGATTACGATATACCTTCTTTTGCTGATAATGAAACAATTGTATTTATAACAAGTTATTCTGGAAATACAGAAGAAACTATTTCCACTTTTACACAGGCAATTGAAAAAAAAGCAAATACTTTTATTATTTCAAGCAATGGGGAATTAGAAAAATTATCAGTGGAAAAAAATTTACCATTTATAAAAATTCCTTCTGGGATGCCTCCAAGATGTGCTTTTGGATATTTGTTTTTTGCATCTTACAGAATATTACAACAATTTGGTCTCCTTCCAGAAATTGAGAAAAAACTTTTTCAAAAAATTGATGAAATTGTCAAATCATTTTCAGAGACAGAGAATAATTATGCTATTACCATAGCAAAAAAAATCCATAATAAAGTTCCTATTCTCTATTCGGATAATTTTATATTTGGATGCCTTTTGAGATGGAAAACACAAATTGCTGAGAATTCAAAAGCATTTTCATTTATAAATGTTTTCCCTGAAATGAATCATAATGAGATTATGTCTTTTCATTTTCCAGTGTGGTTCTTAAAGAAAATTATATGTTTATTTTTCATACATAATGAAGAAAATAATAGAACTAAAAAAAGATTTGAAATAACAGAAAAAATAATACAGGGAAAAGGAATTGAGACATTAAAAGTTGAAGGAAAAGGTAATTCACTTATAGAAAAAATGCTTTATTTTGTAATTCTTGGTGATTGGGTAAGTTATTATCTTTCTCTTTTAAATAAAATAGACCCAACTGAAATAAAAGAAATAATATATTTAAAAGACCAATTAAAAGGAGGAAAGTTTGAGTAAAACATTTTTATTTACATCTGAATCAGTAACCGAAGGACATCCGGATAAAATATGTGACCAGGTATCTGATACAATACTTGATGAGGTATTAAGTCAGGATAAAAATGGAAGGGTCGCATGTGAAACACTTACAACAAGAGGATTAATTTTTGTTGCAGGAGAAATTTCAACAAGGGGTTATGTTGAAATTCCATTTCTGGTAAAAAATATTCTTAAAGATATTGGTTATATAGAACCATCTTTTGGTTTTTACTATGATTCAATTGGAATTATAACTTCCATTCAAGAACAATCTCCCAATATAGCAATTGGTGTTAATAAAGGAGGAGCAGGAGACCAGGGAATGATGTTTGGATATGCAACAAATGAAACTCCTGAATTGATGCCTCTTCCAATAATTCTTGCTCATAAACTTACAAAACGGCTTGCAGAAGTGAGAAAGAAGAAGATTGTTGATTATTTAAGACCTGATGGAAAATCACAGGTAACTATTAAATATGAAAATGAAATACCAAAAACAGTTGAATGTGTTGTTTTATCTGCTCAACACAATCCTGAAATTTCTCATAAAAAGATAGTAGATGACTTAACTGAAACTGTTATAAATGATATAATACCTAATGAAATTCGCAGTAAGAAAACGAAAATTTTTATAAATCCAACAGGTATTTTTTCAATAGGTGGACCTATTGCTGATACTGGTGTAACTGGAAGAAAAATTATAGTTGATACTTATGGTGGAGTTGGCAGTCATGGAGGAGGATGTTTCTCAGGGAAAGACCCGACAAAAGTTGATAGGTCTGCTTCTTATTGTGCGAGATACCTTGCAAAAAATATAGTCGCAAGTGGTATTGCCAAAAGATGTGAAATACAACTTGCCTATGTAATTGGTTTAAAACAACCTGTCTCAATAATGGTAAATACATACAATACAGGAATTATCCCAGAAGAAAAAATATCAAAAATTATTAGAGAAAATTTCGACCTATCTCCTGCTGGTATTATCAAAAAATTTGACTTATTAAGACCAATTTATAGAAAAACAGCGTGTTATGGACACTTTGGAAGAGAAGAGAAAGAATTTAAATGGGAATATATAGATAGTGTTGATATGTTTAAAAAAAGTGCTTAGACAACTTATGTTGACTGAAAGTAGCGGTAGTAAGAATAAATTTAAAATTGAAAGTGTAAAAGTTAAAATTACAACATAAAATTTAAAACTTTCGTTTTTGTATTCTATCCGATAAAAAGTTCACCATACAACATGGCAAATCTGACATAGTTCCTGGCGCACATTACGGACCTGTCCGCTTTCTTTTTGGAGAATATTGAAACACTTTGTGACTATGTGCTTAAATAAGCATTGCTTATGAATATTTATATTTAAAAAGGAGACCTGATGGAATATTCAATAAAAGATATTGGTCTTTCAGAAACTGGGGAAAAAAGAGTTAATTGGGCTTACAATGAAATGAAAGTTATTTCCCTTTTAAGAAAGGAATTTTTAGGAAAAAATGCTTTTGCTGGAACAAAAATTGGGTGTTGTCTTCATATAACATCAGAGACAGCAAATCTTGTTATAAATTTCAAAAAAGCAGGAGGTGATGTATATCTATGTGCATCAAATCCATTAAGTACTCAGGATGATGTTGCAGCATATTTAGTAAAAGAAGAGAAAATACCTGTCTTTGGGAAAAAGGGAGAAAATGAAAAAGAATATTATGAAAACATAAAAAAAGTTATGGAAAAAAATCTCAATCTTGTTGTTGATGATGGAGGAGACCTTATTACTGCCCTTCACAGAAGTCCTGACTATGCTAAAAATATAATTGGAGCAACTGAAGAGACAACAACAGGAGTTATACGACTAAAAAATATGGCAAAAAAGGGAATATTAAAATTCCCTGTTATTGCAGTAAATGATGCAAAAACAAAGCATTTTTTTGATAACAGATATGGAACCGGGCAATCAACAATTGATGGTATTTTAAGAAGTACAAATATACTTCTTGCAGGGAAAATTGCTGTTGTTTGTGGATATGGATGGTGCGGAAGAGGTATTGCAAAAAGGTTTGCTGGAATGGGCGCAAAAGTTATAATATGTGAGGTGAACCCATTAACCGCATTAGAAGCAACAATGGATGGTTTTTTTGTTATGCCAATATCAAAAGCAGCAGAAATAGGAGATATTTTTATAACAGCAACAGGAAATAGTAGTGTAATTACAATAAAAGAAATAATGAAAATGAAGGATGGAGCAATTCTTGGAAATTCTGGACATTTCAATGTAGAAATAGATGTAAAAGAACTTGAAAAAATAGGGAAAAAAATAAGAATAAGAGAACAATTAGACCAGTACACTCTCCCGAATGGAAAAAAAATTTATTTATTAGGAGAAGGACGGCTCTTAAATCTTGCATGTGCAGAAGGACATCCTTCATCAGTTATGGATATGAGTTTTGCCAATCAATTCCTTTCTCACCTGTACCTAAAAACGCATCCTAACTTAAAACCAGATGTTTATGATGTCCCTGAGGAAATTGATAAAAAAATTGCTGAATTGAAATTAAAATCACTTAATATAAAAATTGATAAATTAACCAGAGAACAAAAAGAATATCTTAATTCATGGAAAACAGGAACATAAAGAATTAATTTTTATGGAAAAAATAAAAAGAGTTGGAGTAACAGGTATATTTGGCTCTGGAAAATCAACAGTAACTTCAATTTTTAAAAAATATGGGATAGAAGTTATTTCCTGTGATGAGATAGTACATTTTCTTCTTGAAAAAGAAAATATAAAAAAGAAACTCATCAAAATTTTCGGAAAAGAAATAGTTAAAGATGGGAAAATTGATAGAAAAAAAATAAGTGATATAATTTTTAAAAATAAACTCAAAAAAAAAGAACTTGAAAATTTAATTCACCCACTCGTCTTTAAGGAAATAGATAAAAAAATAAAAAGAGATATTGACAAAATAAAAAAGAAAGGTATAATAATCGTAGAAATTCCTCTTTTATTTGAAACAAAATCAGAAAAAAAGTTTGATTTTATTTTAGTTGTGAGTGCATCTCCTGAAATAATCAAAGAAAGACTAAAAGAAAAATTTAGTAGTAAAGAAGTCGAATTAAGATGGAGAAATCAGATTCCTCTAATATATAAAGAAAAAAATGCAAACTTTGTTATTGATAATTCTGGAACAATTAGTCAAACCGAAAAAATTGTTAAAGAAATAATTAAAAAAATCATATCACAATAAAATTATAAATGAAAATTTCTCTTATTTTTCTTCAATTATCCATGAAAAATAAAAAGTTAAGAAAAAAACTAATTAAAATTTGGCAATATTCCAACAAATATGGGGAGGAAAAATGGATCAAAAAGAAATAAATGTTTCAAATCTTATTACATTGACAATCCCAAAACTTCAAAAGATAGCAAAAGAAATGGGAATTAATGGAATAAGTGGACTGAAAAAAGATGAATTGGTGTACAAAATAATGGAAACACAAATAAACAAAAATGGAGTTTTATTTGGAGAGGGAGTTCTTGAGATTTTACCAGATGGTTTTGGTTTTTTAAGGATGCCAAGTTACAATTATCTTCCAGGTCCTGATGATATTTATGTCTCCCCATCTCAAATAAAAAAATTTGGACTTAAAACAGGTGATAATGTTTCAGGACAAATAAGACCACCAAAAGATAGCGAAAAATATTTTGCACTTTTAAAAGTTGAAATGGTAAATGGTCAACCGACTGAAAAACTACAAAGTAGAATTCCCTTTGAAGAACTAACTCCTATACATCCCAATAAAAGGTTTATACTTGAAACAACTTCTGATGAAATTACAACAAGAGTAATTGATTTAGTTACTCCGATTGGTAAAGGACAAAGAGGTCTTATTGTTTCTCCACCTCGTGCTGGAAAAACAGTAATTCTGCAAAAAATAGCAAATGCAATCGCTGAAAATAACCCAGAAGTAGTTCTTATTGTTTTGCTTGTTGCAGAAAGGCCAGAAGAAGTTACAGAAATGAGACGTCTTGTAAAGGGAGAAGTTATAAGTGCCACTTTTGATGAAGCACCTGAAAGGCATATACAGGTATCGGAAATTGCCTTAGAAAAAGCGAAACGACTTGTTGAACATAAAAATGATGTTGTAATACTTCTTGACAGTATTACACGACTTGCAAGAGCATATAATGTTTTAGTTCCACATAGTGGAAAAATCATGACAGGTGGTCTTGAATCAACTGCACTTGATAAACCAAAACGATTTTTTGGTGCTGCAAGAAACATAGAAGAAGGCGGAAGCTTAACAATAATTGGAACTGCCCTGATTGACACAGGAAGCAAAATGGATGATGTTATTTTTGAGGAATTTAAGGGCACAGGGAATATGGAACTAAATTTAGAAAGAAAGTTAGCCGATAGAAGAACTTTCCCTGCTATTGACATTAATAGGTCAGGAACAAGAAGAGAAGAACTATTAGTTGACCCAGATGAACTTCAACTTATGTGGTTATTGAGAAAAATGCTTGCACCATTAAATGAAGTTGAAGCAATGGAGAAAATGATAACTATGATAAAAAACACTCGCTCAAATATAGAACTTCTTTTAAGTTTAAAATCAAAAGTTAAAGAATTTGTAAAATAACCTTTTTCTTGTACATATCACAATTTGTGGAAAATTATTCAGTTAGATTTATTATGATTTAATTCCTTCTATTGACAAAAAAAGATTTTTGATGTATCTTTAATGTAGATACTTAATAGGAGGCATTGATATGGAAACTCGTATTCAAAAATGGGGCAATAGTTTCGCTATCCGTATTCCCAAGACAATTGCCAAAGAAATTGGAATAGAGAATAATTCACCTGTTGAGATACTACTAAAAAATGGAAAAGTTGTTATATCTCCAAAAGTTAAACCCAAAATGAATTTGCAACAACTTCTATCAAAAGTAAATAAAAAAAATCTCCATAATGAAGTGGATACTGGTTCTGCAATGGGTGGTGAAGTGTGGTAAAAAAGAAAAAGTATATCCCACAGCGTGGCGATGTTATTTATATTTCCTTAAATCCTCAGGCAGGACATGAACAAGCAGGACGCAGACCTGCTGTAGTGATTTCACCATTAGCATATAATAACAAAGTTGGGCTGGTTATTCTCTGTCCTATTACAAATCAAATTAAGGGTTATCCATTTGAAGTAATTATTCCTGATGGACTAATAATAACAGGTGCAATACTTTCTGACCAGATAAAAAGTTTAGATTGGCAGGCAAGAAAAGCAAAATTTATATGCACTTTACCAGTAGAGACAATTCATGAAGTATTAGAAAAATTATCTGTTTTATTGTTAGAGTGATGGTAAAAAAAGATATTATTTTAAAGAGTCCTGTGAGAGGAAATGGAAAATGACAATTATTTATAAGAATAGAATTGAAGGATTAAGTTGTGGATGTACATCGGAAGACATAGCAACTTTTAAAGTTATTGAAGATGGGATTGAATGTATCTGGTGCGGAAACAAAATAAATTGCAATTTGCCTGTTGAATTTGTTATGAAAGAATATTGTGAGAACTGTGGAAAAAAAACAACTTTTATTTTAGATACAATACAAATGAATTTCTGCACAAAATGTGGTAAATCTAAACAATCAAAGGATAAACTTAAAAAATAAAAAAAACGAAAATCCCATCAAAAACACGCCACAAATATTACATAAAATTACATATATATTTTCTCTAATAAATTTTTTATTTTTTCATAAAGCAAATGAAACAATAGAATACCAGAGAAAATCAGCAAGAATATGCCCAACAAAAAATAAAAAAACACCTTTTACTCCAAATTTCAAAGAAATACTAAAATATATGGTTCTTTCTTAAAAAAGTTGCAGTAATATTTTAAAGTTATTGATATTCAAAGAGATATGGAAATATTAAAGTTAGGAGAGAAAATGGATTTAAACACACTAACAAAAATACTAAATATTGAAGGATGTAAAGTAGTAGAAATTTTATCTTTAACAGAGGAAGAAATACATCTAAAAATAGAGCCATATAAGAGGAAACCAGCAATATGTTCAGGATGTGGAGAGGAACATATACAAGGATATCATAGTGAAAAAGAAGTAATAGTAGAAGATTTACCTATAAGTGAAAGGAGAGTATTTCTTCATGTAAAGAAGCGGTTATATCGTTGTTCAAGGGATAACAAAATATATACAGAGAAAATAGAATGGTTAAATAAGAGGTCAAGATTTACATATAGATTTGCCAAGCAAGTAAACAGATTAACGGCTATAACGACAAATCAAGAGGCGGGGTGGTATTTAGGATTAGGCGATGAAGTAGTTTATAGGATATACAAAGAGATGTTGGAAAAACAGGCAAAAGAGAAATTAATACCAATACCGAGTGCAATTCATATCAGCGTAGATGAAGTAATTTATAAGAACACAGGTATTTAACCAATGTAATTGATGTAGATAAAAGAGATGAATTAAACAAAGCGAGGAAAGAAGGGAATGAAGAATTAGTAGAATTAACAAATTGTAAGCAGCGATTTATTCTTTTTAAGAATAAAAATAAACTTAATGAAAAACAGAAGGGATATCTCGATAAGTTATATGAAATAAACATTTCTATATATAAATAGATGTTATTAAAAGAGAGTTTTTTAGAAGTTTATACACATGAAAGAGTTGAAGAAGCAAAAGAATGCTTAGAGAATTGGATTAAGCAGGCATTATCAAGTGGTTTAGATGTATTTATTCAATTAGGATATAAATGTCAAGAGAAAATGAAATATATTCTAAACTGGTTTTATAAGTCCACAGGATCCTTTGGAAAAGTAAGTTTCGCTATTTCAGAAGGGTTTAATAATAAAATTAAAAGATTAAAAAGTCCGCAGGATCCCTCGGGCGTAGTCCTGAGGGGATCCGTAGCCAAAAGCGAGGACCCTACGGGCGAGCCTGTGGAAATGGCATATGGATATAAAGATATAAATTATTTCAGGTTAAAAATTCATCAATCATGCCCGAGGCAGATCCGCTTCTGGCGGACATTGCGGTTTATTAAACCCTAGATTAAATACTTTAAGTGCAACTTAAATAAGAAAGACCCTATTTAGATGCTAAAAATTAGGGCTGCTTTAATGGGGTTCAGTTAGGATTTAGATTTTTATATTTATCTTATTACATAAAAGTTTGTCAAAATTATTTTTATCCTCTATCTCCCCTTCAATTTTCAAAAAATAAAAAGGGATATTACCTTTTATAAATTTTTGAACTTTCACATAGTCCTTTTCAGTAGTTACAATAAAGTCAATATTTTCTTTTTTAAAAAATTCCATTATTTCATTTATATCTTTTTCTTTGTAATTAAAATGGTCAGGAAAAACAACAGAATATTGTTTTTCAGGTTTTAATTGGGAAATTGTCAGAAAAAAATTAAAAGGGTTTCCAATTCCAGCAAAACAAAGAATTTTTTTACCTTTTACTTCTTCTAAAAGAACTTTTTCTTTACCATTTGAAAGATAAACTGGTTTTATTTTTAAAAAAAATATTGGTTTTTCCTGTTTTTGTAAAAAAGTAAGAAGAGTATATTTTTCCTTCTCTCCAACTAAATGAGGATAACTTATTATAAAAACATCTGCTCTTTTTATAGAAGAAACTGGCTCTCTTAAAAGTCCTGATGGAATTAACAATTTGTTATCAAAAGGGTTTGAAGAATCAAACATAAGTATATCAACATCTTTTTCAACCCACTGACAATGAAAACCATCATCAATTACAACTATTTCAATTCCCATTTCTTCAAGTTTTTCCAAACCAGATGGTGTTTTATCTCCTGAAATAATTATTGAAGGGAAATTATTTTTAATCATTATCACTTCATCATATGGAATACTCTCTCCTTTTTCTTTTTTAAAAATAGAACTGACAACTGCAATTTTATAATTCAAGGAAATGACTTTTTTAATAATTTCACTTACCAATAATGTTTTCCCTGTTCCCCCTGTTATAATATTCCCAACACTTATAATAAAAAATTTATACTTTCTTTTCTTTGAGAAACACCTTTTTAATGTTATTACAAATAAATATAAAAATGATATAGGCAAAAAAAACAAAGAGACCAATTTAAAAAAAACAGACCTTTTTCTAAATAAAAATTTCCTATAAAAAAAGTTAAAAAAGGGTCGGCTGGTCTTCAATTGAACAAGATTCACATGGTATTTCAACTTTTCCGAATTCACCGTCATATCCTGGATTTATTTTAACATTTCCTTCTCTTACACTTATAATACCTTTTGCAATTTTTTCATCAATTGTATTTAATAATTCATTTTCTGGTATTTGAATAAGAACAGAGAATTCTGAACCTGTTTTTTTAATAATTTCAATATAATGATTTCTAACTTCTATTGAGTCCTCACCTTTTTTATAAACATTACTTATAATTTGAATAAGAGGTACAAGTTTTTTAAAATCAATGTATTTTTTTGGTCTTTCTCCTCTTTTTCTATCAGCAAGGTCATAAACTCTGTGCATAACTCCAATCGTCAAGTTTCTACCACAAACAGGACACTTATTGTTATTAACTGCACTTTCTTCTGGTGAAAAACAAACATTACAATTTCTATGTCCATCAAAATGATATTTTCCTTCTTCTGGAAAATACTCAATTGTCATTAAAAATTTATCTTTATCCTTATTTCTTAAAATTTCTATTAACTCAAAATAATTAAATTTATCTTTAAAAACATTAGATTCTCTGCCAATTTTTAAAGGAGAATGAGCATCTGAATTAGAAATTAAAGAGAACCTATCAAGAGGTGAAACCATCCAGTTCATTTCAGGGTCACTACTTAATCCTGTTTCAAGAGCAAAAATTTCAGAAGTAAATCTCCCAAAACAATCGTAAATAGAATTAAAACCAGAATTTGCACCAAACACGGAGAAATGCGGAGTCCATATATGTGCAGGAACAACAAATATATCTTCATTTATTTCTTTTATAATGTTCAAAAGGTCAATACAGGAAAGATGTAATATTGGTCTTCCATCAGCGTTAAGGTCCCCATATTTTTCTATCTTCCTGTTAAATTTTTCTGCTACTTCAAAAGAAGGAAGAAAAATTATATTGTGA
The DNA here is from genome assembly GCA_035370465.1 of bacterium. Taxonomy (NCBI): domain Bacteria; species bacterium. The sequence goes on from DAOOVW010000025.1 coordinate 21,975, forward strand.
ATTTTTTTAATAACATCGTCTTGCTCAAAAATATTGTTCACTTCCCCTGTTAAAATAAAATCAACTCCATTAAAAGTATATATACCATATCTATCTGTTTGTTTGAGTTTTCCTTTTAACTCATAAAACCACATAAAATGTGTAATATCTCCTGTCCCGAGAATATTTATTCCCTTGTATTTTGCCCATTTTGTTAATTCTTCAATTACCATATTTTTACTTGTTGCCTTACTATATTTTGAATGAATATGAAAATCAGCAATATACATTTTTTCCCTCTTATTATTTGAATTCTTTTATAAGGACAGAATAAAGTTCAGAAAGTGATTGTGGTATAACTTTTGTATTGGAAATCACAGGCATAAAATTAGTATCACCATTCCATCTTGGAACTATATGAAAATGAATATGGTCATCAAGCCCTGCCCCGGCAACTTTTCCTAAATTCAGTCCTATATTAAAACCATCTGGATTTAATACTTTTTTTAAAATACTAACTGATTTCTTAATCAACTGCATTATTTCTATTTCTTCCTTTTGGTTAACAGATGTAATATCTTTTATATGCCTTTTAGGTGCTACCATTAGATGTCCATTATTATATGGGAAAATATTCATAATAATAAAAGAAACATCTCCTCTATAAACAACAAAATTTTCTTTGTCTTTTTTTGATTTATAACCATAGCATAAAAAACATTTTCTTTTTTCAATTTTATTTATATACCCAATTCTCCATGGAGCCCAGATTATTTCTTTATTCATAGTTCTTCCTCTGTTATTACTCCAATTCTATTGTCTAACAAAAACTGTGCTGTAACACCATTTCCTTCAATTATTTTTTTACTAAAACTACCATCATAAATTTTCCCTTTTCCACATGCAGGACTTAATTGTTTTAAAATTACAAAGTTCACATTATACATTTTTAAAATTCTAAAAGTAATTTCTGCCCCTTTTACATAATATTCTGTAACATCCTCACCTTTTTTATTAATAACTCTACACTTTTTATTCAAAACATCTTTTCCATTTCCGTATTTTATTTCTGCTGGTTCTCTCAAAACAGGCAATCCACCAAGAATTTCTGGACAAAAAATAATTAAATTTTTCTTACTGATAAAATTAACAACTTTCTTATTAAGAGAATTTCTTCCATCATATCTACAATTCTCACCAACAAGACAGGCACTTACCCCAACAAATTCCTCTATCATTTCAATTGTAGTTCTTTTTTTATTTTATGTAAAATCTCTTTTTTATTTTCCTTCAAATATCTTTTAAGATAAGTTTTTTTGTTAGGCAATATTCCATCTAAGACCAAATTTTCAAGGTAATTTTTAACAAATCCAACTTCCTTACCTTGTTTAATTGTTAAAATATCCATTATAACAAAACCGTCAATAGCAAGTTTAAACGAAGATAACTTATCTTTTTTATTTATTTCTTTTATTCTTTCTTCAAGTTTCTCTAACTTTTCAATTGCTTTTTTTACCTTTATTTCATTTTTACTTGTAATATCTGCTTTTGCAAGTGTAAAAAGTGCTTTTATATCTTTTCCCACTTCTTTTATAAATCTTCTTAAAGCACTATCAGTTGGATTCTCTTTTGCTAAAAGATGTGGCCTTAAATGAAATCTTATAAGTTTTCCAATAAATTTTGCATTTTCATCGCTTATTTTCATCCTTTTACATATTTTATAACTCATTTTTTCACCTAAAAATTCATGTCTATGAAAACTCACTTTCCCATTTTCAACTTTTAAGGTTGCTGGTTTACCTATATCATGTATAAGTGCAGAAAATCTTAAATAAACATTTCTTGTATGTCTGCTAATATTATCAAGTGTTTTCAATGTATGCTCAAATAGGTCCTTACATGGATGGTCTGTTCTTTTTTCTTTAAGAGAAAAAACTTCCGGTAAAACAATTTCAAGAACTCCAATTTCATCCATCAAATAAAATCCATCCGATGGTTTGGTTGCTGAAATAATTTTTAAAATCTCATCAGTTATTCTTTCCTGGCTAACTATTTTTATTCTATAAACATTTTTTTTCATACTTTCTTTTGTTTTATCTTCTATCTTAAATTTTAATCTTGTAGAAAATCTTATGCCTCTTAAAATCCTTAGCGGGTCATCATAAAATGTTTTATCCGGGTCGGTTGGTGTTTTTATAATTTTTCTCTTAATATCCTGTCTTCCCTCAAATGGGTCAAGTATTTCACCTGTAATTAAGTTTTCTGCAATTGCATTGATAGTAAAGTCCCTTCTTAATAAATCCTGATATATATTACATTTCTCAACAATTGGTTTTCTGGTATCATCTGGATAACTTTCTTTTCTCGCAGTTGCAAATTCAACTTTTATTCCATTGATTTCAATCATTGCTGTTCCAAACCTTCCATAAAATACAGGTGTAGGCAAATTATACATTTTTGAAAATTCATTTGCTATCTTTAAAGCATCCTCTTCCATAACAAAATCTACATCAACACTTTTCTTTCTTAAAAGATTGTCTCTTATATAGCCACCAACAAGATAAATATCTATACCCTTTTTCTTTGCAAAATCCCTCATCTTTTCAATTATTTTTTCTATTTGAATTTTTGTTTTTCCCATTTTAGTTCTTACCCATTTTAAAATTTTCTTATATTTTACCATCCTTATTGTTTTTTTAAACTATAATTGATATAAATTTCAAATAGAAGCAATAATACATTTATAAAATTTTCTAATTTCTTTTGAGTGAAGAAGTTAAGATACATAGGTAACACCTGCCAGTTTTTTGAAAAGTTTAGGGATTTATATAAAATAGAGGAAGAACTGGGAAGAAAAAATGGGATACAAGTATGCAAAGAAGTTCATACCATTAAGGAAAGGAGAAGTAGTAAGCAAAGGGTGTGAGATAGTCCATTTATCGAAGAAAGGTAAAGAGAGATTAAAGTGGATAAAGTATTATAAGAGTCATGAAGAGAATGCTTCATTGGTAAGTAGGTATTATGGGATAAGTAGGAAAACATTTTATAAGTGGTATGGGAGGTATAAACTATTAGGATTAAAGGGATTAGAAGATATGAGTAAAGCACCTATAAATAAAAGGGGACATGAAATTACGTGGGAAGAGGAATTAAGGATAAAGAAGTTAAGGAAACAATATATAAGGTATGGAAAAGAGAAACTATCAGTGCTTTATAAGAAGATATATGGAGAAAAGATATCGGGGTGGAAGATATATCAGGTTATAAGGAAATACAATTTATATTGGAGTCCAGTAAAGAATGAGAAATTAAGGAAAAAGAGAAAGTTGGCAGAGAAGAAAAAGAGGATAACAGAATTAAAGAACAAACAGCTGGCAGGGTTTTTCTTTCA
>DAOOVW010000026.1 GCA_035370465.1 bacterium
GCTCCTACACCTACAAACATTTCAACAAAATCAGAACCACTCATGCTTAAAAATGGGACCTTTGCTTCTCCTGCAACTGCTTTTGCAAGAAGTGTTTTTCCTGTTCCAGGAGCACCAATTAAAAGTACTCCCCTTGGTATTTTTGCTCCTAATCTGACGAACTTTTTTGGATTTTTAAGAAATTCAATTATTTCTTTTAAGTCCTCTTTTGCTTCTTCACATCCAGCAACATCATCAAATGTAATTCTGTTTTTATTATCAGGCATTATTGGTCTACTTTTGGCAAATGACATAACACGATTTCCCTCAGTTGAGACCTGTTTAAAAAGTATAAACCACATAAGAAGAAAAAGAAAGATAATAGGGATAACTGAAATAAAAAGATTGGACCAAAATGAAGAACTTGGTTCTGGGGCGAAAGAAACATTATTTTCTCTCAAAATTTTATAAAGTTCATTATCTTCTCCACAATAAGTATAAAATTTTGTTCCATCTTTTAATTCTCCGTAAATATACCCATTTTTTATTTTCAAAGTACCATTGATATTTTGACTTTCCACTTGTTTTATAAAATCACTATAAATTAAATTCTTTTTTGCGCCTTCATATTCAGAAAATCTCAATAATGAAAATAAAATAATACCTATAATTATCCAGAAAATTAGTCCTTTAAAGATATTGTTTGTGGGCACTTTTATTTGTTGTTTTTTATTTTTGTTTTTTTGTTTATTTTCATCCATTCTTTTTTCACCTTCTTTTTTATTTGTTTTAAATATTCTTCTTTGTTTTTTGCTTTTTCTATTGCAGATATCAAAGCAACTCCGTCTGCTCCATTTTTTATTACTTCCTTTACATTATCTTTATTTATACCTCCAATTGCCACTAATGGAATATTTATTTTCTTTTTTATATCCTTTATAATTGTAGTACCTACTACTTTTCTTTCTTTTTTTGTTGGGGATGGATAAATTGCTCCAATTGCTAAATAATCAATATCCTTCCCCTTATATTTTAAAACTTCTTCTAATGAATTCGTTGAAACCCCTATAATTTTGTCCGGTATAACTTTTCTTGCATCCTCACCACTTATATCTCTATCTCCTAAATGAACTCCATCTGCATCAACAATTTCACATATATCAACTCTATCATTTATAATGTATATTATCTCATCTGGTATAACTTTTTTCAATTTTTTTGCTATATCTAAGAAATATTTTATATTTTCTCCTTTATATCTTAATTGAATTATATCAACTTTTCCTTTTATTATTTCCTCTGTAATGCTAAAAATATTTTTATTATCCTCTAAATTTATAATTGCATAAACAAATGGAAGAAGTATTTTTTTTCTTGAAATTAAAGTTGTAATTTGTTTTTCTAAATTGTAAAACTCAAACCTTAAATCATGAAATATACTTGAAATTTTACCATCAATACACTTTGAATATTCTTCAATTGCCCTCAGCCCTTCTTCAACCCTTAAACAATTTTTCTCTATTATTCTTTTTATATTTTCTTTTTCTTTTACATCATAATTCTTTCCAACATCATAAGAACTTTCTCTTGTTTTATGTAAGAAAATAATTGGGAAGTTTTTAATTACTTCCTTTATAAATTTATGTCTGAAATCTTTTATTTTCTTAAAAATTTCTTCATTTTCTAAATAAAATCTTATTCCATCTTCTATAACTCTCAAGCCCTCTCTTGTTCTATTAAAATTTGCATCAATTATTCTAACTCTTTTGTCCATTTTTAATTTTTTTAATTATATTTGTTGTTGATATATTTCCAATAAGAGGAAAAATATAGACCTTACCACCATACTTTTCAACAATATCTTTACCTACTACATCTTCTTTTTTATAATCCCCTCCTTTTATTAAAATATCTGGTTTTATTATTTTTATTAGTTTTTCAGGAGTAGTTTGACCAAAAGGAACAACATAATCAACAAATTCTATTGCAGAAATAATTTCAATACGCTGATTTTCATTTAAAATAGGTCTATTTTTACCTTTTATTTTTTTAATTGAACTATCTTTGTTTATTCCAACTATAACAACATCTCCAAGTTGTTTTGCTTTTTTTAGAAGTTTTATATGCCCTGAATGTATAATATCAAAACACCCATTTGTAAAAACAATTTTCTTCTTTTCCCTTTTTAATTCATTTACTATTTTGACTATTTCCTTAAAACTCTTTTTCTTTCTCATTATTCAACAAGAGAACAAATAATATGATAAATTAGGCAGTGGACTTCCTGAATTCTTGGTGTGTCTTCGGAAGGGACTGATAAAGTAAGAGATGAAATTTTTGATAAAGAATTTGGTTCTTTACCTGTGAAGGAAATTATTTCCATTCCAACTTTTTTCCCTTTATGAGCAGCAAGTAATATATTTTCTGATTCTCCTGATGTAGAGAAACATATAAGTATATCTCCTTTTTCACCAAGACATTCTACCTGTCTTTCAAATATTTTTTTAAAAGAATAGTCATTACTTATGCTTGTTAATATAGATGTATCTGTTGTAAGAGAAATAAATGGATATGGTTTTCTTTCTTTTTTAAATCTTCCAACCATTTCACCTGCAAAATGCTGGCAATCTGCTGCACTTCCACCATTTCCACATAAAAGAACTTTTTTCTTATTTTCTAAACATTTTTTTATCATTAAGGCAGCAGACAATATCCTGTCAATATTTTCTTTTTCAAGAAGTTCTTTTTTTAGTTTTATACTTTCTTCTATTTCCTTTTTTATTTTCTCAATATTATTGTTCTGGTTCATCTTCTGTTTGTTCAGGTATTTTTTCATTTAAAAATTCTTCTTTTGATATATTGGTTACATATACTTCAATATTTGAAACTCTCTCAACCCCAACAGCATCCTGTAAATAGTTCTTTGTTATTTCCTGGATTGTAGCACATGTTTCTGGTATATTATGTCCAGAAGTTAATTTTAGATAAAACTTTGTTTCAAGCCCTTTTGGAGAAACATAATTTTTAACTCTCAATGATTTGATACCATCTATTTGTTTAGATATTAATGCAGTAATAGAGTCCTCAATTGCTTTTAAAGAGATTTTCACCTCTCCACCGGGATTATCAAAAGAAATATTTTTTGTTTTATTTATATATTCAAACCAGTTTACAATATATATAACTCCTAAAATAACCAGTACCATCCCAACTGCACCAATTGCTGCTACATTCTTTTTTAAAAAGGTAGAAAGAATATCAACATAGTAAGGATTCGCCCAGATAATAAGTAAAAAAATAGAAAAGATAATACCTGCAAGAATATAAATAGCACTAACAATTCTGCCAAATATTTTCATTTTTTTCCTCCAATTATTATAAATTATACCACAAAACAAAACCACAGAATAAAACCCTTACAAGTTTATAATAATTCATAATTTTTCCCAGGAAGTTCTTTTATAATTCCTTTTAATTCTAATTTAAGCAAGATTGTTGAAAGGCAGGGATAGTCCATACCTGTTAATTTTAAAAGTTGTTCAATGTTGACTTTTTCATTTATAAAAGACAAAACCTTCTTTTCTTCTTCATCAATGTTTTTTACTATTTTTTCTTTTTTCTCTTGTTCTTTTATTTCAATATTCAGTTCTTCCAATATATCTGAAATGTCCTGTATAAGTATTGCTCCATCTTTAAGAAGTTTATTTGTTCCTTTTGAAGTTATGCTATCTGCCTGTCCAGGTAGTGCGAATACATCTCTTCCCTCGGAAATAGCAATGTTTGCTGTAATTATTGCTCCTGACCTTGGTCCAGCTTCAACAACAATTACTCCTTTTGAAATGCCTGCAATTATTCTGTTTCTGATTGGAAAATTCCATTTTTCAGGTAATACACTGGAAGGAAATTCTGTTATAATTGCTCCTCCTAATTCTACAATTTTATCAACAAGTTTTATATTTTCTTTTGGATAAAAATTGTCAAATCCGGAACCTAAAACTCCAACTGTTTTCCCTTTACTTTTTATTGCTCCATAATGACAAATATAATCAATCCCTCTTGCAAGACCGCTAACAATTGTAATGCCCAGTGATGAAAGTTGAAAGGAAAATTTTTCTGCCATTTTAATTCCATAATAAGATGGATTCCTTGTTCCAACCATTGCTATTGGAAATGGGTGATTTTCTATTTCCCCTTTTACATAAAGAATATAAGGTGGGTCATATATCTGTTTTAATAATGGGGGATATTCTTTATCTTTTATTGTTATTATTTTAATGTCATTTTTTATAGCATATTCAACTTCTTTTTCCCAGTTAATTGTTTTTATGTTTTTTATTTTTTCTGCTGATTTCTGGTCAATACCTTTTTTTACTAACTCATCTACTGGTAAATTAAATAAATTTTCAATATTCTCTGTTTTTTCAATAAATTTATATAACTTTGAAGGTTTGATTTTTAATATAGAAGCACCAATCCAGTATTTTTTATCTTCCATTTTATACAAGTGATTCAAGATTAAAAAGTTTTTGATATTCAAGTTGTGCAAATCTATCTGTCATACCTGCAATATAGTCACATATCACAATTTCTTTTGGTTCATATTCCATTTTCTTCTGGATATGGGGAGGTAGTTGTTTTGGTTCATTTAGATATGCATTAAAAAGGTCAGTAATAATTCTTTCTGCTTTTTTTGCCATCCTTATTACTCTGTAATTTTCATACATATTTTCTTCAAGGAATTTTCTTAATTGAGTATGTTTTCTTATTACTTCTTCAGAATGTGTAATAAGAATATGGGTATTTCTTACATCTTCAATAGAAGAAACACCGGATTTTTCAATGTTCTCTATACTCTGGCAAATAACATCACTCACAAGATAATTTATGAAATTTCTTATCATTACATGCCTTTTGTGTTTTTCAGGTATTTTTTCAATATTTACTTTTTTCTCTATTTCTTTCCAAAGAGTTATTTTTTCAATTTCCTTAAAACTTATAATCCCAGACCTTATTCCATCATCAAGGTCATGACAAGTATATGCAATTTCGTCCGATACATTAACAACCTGAGCTTCAAGTGAAGGAGAGGTGAATTTTGTGAATTCCTGATATTCATCTATCAGGGGTCTGTCATAACTTGTTTTATGCCTTATTATTCCCTCTCTTACTTCATAGGTTAAATTTAAACCAGGAAAATCAGGATATCTTTCTTCTATTTTATCAACAACTTTTAATCCTTGTTCATTATGTTCAAAACCAGGAAATTTATGTTCTTTCATAAGTTTATCAAGTACTAATTCTCCTTTATGACCAAAAGGAGTATGTCCAATGTCATGAGCAAGAGAAATACCTTCAACAAGGTCTTCATTTAATTTCAGCGTTCTTGCTATTGTTCTTGCAATTTGCTGTACTTCAAGAGTATGCGTAAGTCTATTCCTGTAATGGTCACCTTCTCCATAGATAAAAACCTGTGTTTTATATTCAAGTCGTCTGAATGCAGTAGAATGAATTATTCTATCTCTATCTCTTTGAAAAACATTTCTGTATGGATGTTCTTCTTCTTTATATTTTCTCCCTAATGAAGAAGAACTTCTTGCTGCATATGGAGATAATAAAATATCATTATCTTTAATATCCTGATTATTTTTCATTTTTCTGGTAAGTAAATTAAAGGGTCAACTGCCTTATCACCTATTCTTATTTCAAAATGAAGATATCTTTTTTTCTGTGTTCCCCCTTTTATTTTTCCTATTACCTGTCCCTTTTTTACTTTTTCTCCTTTTTTTGTTAGAATTTCAAGGTCATGTCCATAAATAGTATAAAGATTATTTGTGTGTTCTATTATAATTGTTTCCTGATATTTTGCTGTTGTTCCGACATAACTTACTGTCCCTGCTGCTGAAGAAAAAACTGTACTTCCTTGTTCAACTATTATATCAATTCCCTGATTTCCCAGTTCTCCATATTTACATATAATATCTCCCTTTTCTACTGGCCATATAAAGGCACTATCTTTTATAATTGGGATGTATTCATTTTTTGTTTCTACTTCATTTCTATCAGAAGATGGTTGTTTTATATTTGATGAAGGGGGAAGAAGAGCATATGAAGGTTGTTTTTTATTTGTTCCTGGTATTTTAAGTTTTTGCCCACAGGATATATTGTCACTAAATAAGTTATTGGCTTTTTTTATTTTTTCAACACCTACTTTTATTTCAGATGTACTTTTTCCATCATAATAATACTCTGAAATTCTAAAAAGGTTTTCACCACTTTTTACATAGTGATAGGTATAATTTGGTTCACTTTTTTTCTTTGAAGTACTGGTTCCCACAGTAAATGTACAACCAGAAATTAAAAATATTATACCGATAATTTCAATTTCTTTATAAAATTTTTTAACCAGTTTTTGAAAATTTATCATTTTCTCCCTTTAATTAAATTATACTATTATCTATCAATATAGGTTAAACAAAGATTACTTATTATTTTCCTTAAAAAAATTACAGAAATTTTTTATTACACATTTCAGACATTCTGGATTTTTTGCTTTACATACATTTCTCCCATGTAAAATTAATCTAAATGGAAAATCAATCCAATTTTTTTTGGGAATAATTTTCATAAGGTCCTGTTCAATTTTTGATGGCTCTGTATTTTTTGTAAGTCCAAGTCGTTGAGAGACACGCTTAACATGAGTATCAACAACAATTCCCTCACTTTTCCCGAATGCCTGGGAAACAACTACATTTGCTGTTTTCCTTGCAACTCCTGGCAATTTAATTAATTCCTCTACTTTATCTGGTACTTTCCCGTTATATTGCTTTACAAGAATTTCACATAAATTTTTTATATTTTTTGCTTTATTTTTATAAAAATTCACTGAACTTATAATTTTTTCAATTTCTTCAACTGGACTTGAGGCAAAATCATATGGGGACTTAAATTTCTCAAAAAGTATTGGAGTTATTTTATTTACCAATTTGTCTGTTGTTTGTGCTGAAAGAATTGTGGCAATAAGAAGTTGAAATGGATTCTGAAAAACAAGAGAGGTTTTACTTTCTGGATATTCTTTTTCAAGTATCCTTATTATTTTATTAACATTTTCTTTTTCCATATAACCTATTTTATCAAAAAAATAAAATTTTTAAAAATTGTCAGTAGATTTTAAATTTATTAATAAGATACAAATAGTTAATATAGGAAAAAATTAAAGATGATATTTGTTAAAACAATACCATTTTTTTATTTTGTAACCCTAAAATCCTGTTTTCTTATAACTATGGAGAATTGAAAATTATCAAAAAGAAAAAGTAGTGTAGATTTAGAATTGTGAATTTGAATAATAGATGTATTTATATTATAACTATGAAAAAATTTAAAGAATTCACATTTTGAAAGGGGATTATACTATTTTTACATCAAAGGTGTAATAAAAATTAACATCCCCCTCCTCACTTATATCCCTCGGGCGTAGTTCATAATCCGTAGCCAAAAGCGAGGACGCTACGGTGCAGAATGAGGGGGATTGTTTTTTCTTCTCCCCTCTGGGGAGAAGATTATGATGAGGGGGAGAAAAAAGCAAAAAGCCCCCCTCACCCCCGCCCTCTCCCCCGAGGGGAGAGGATAGGTGAGGGGAAAATATATACTCTATGTATGTTGTCAAATTGGTATTAACTGCATAGTTATTAAAATTTGCGGGATTTTAGGTTTGTAACATAAACCTAAAAACTTTTTCTCTTTTAGTCAAATTACTTATTCTATCAATTATGCTCTTTCATTTTTTTTATCTTGTTACTTACTACTTTCTGGTTAATCTTGTTGAGTTGAACTATATTTTTATTTTTTCTGCATATTTTCCTATTACAGGGAGTGGCTCTGTCTTTTCACTGAGAGCATTAACTATCCCTATTATCATTAATACCAGTAAAAATATCCCAACAACCATACCTACGACCCATCCTATCACTGGTATTATCCACAAAATTCTTGTTATTATGCCACAAATCAACAATACCAACCCTTGTTTTACATGAAACTTTGAGTACTCGTTATCCTTATTCACAAGAAGCGGTATCAAAAGAAGAAGTCCTAAGTATGAAAGCCATGCTAATCCCTTTCCTTCATCAATTACTTTCTTATCCATTGTCCCTCCTATTTTGTTTATATAACCGCGGGGTTAAATTTACGCGGTTGAACAAAATTTATCTCTTAATCCTGGAAAGTTGAAATTACTTTTTTAATGTCAATTGTTCTGTCATAAATTGCTTTTCCTATAACAACTCCATCAATTTTATATCCAATTGAATTTAAAGCAATTATATCATTTTCATCTTTTACTCCGCCAGAAATAATTATTTCTTCTATTTTTTCTCTTATGTTGTCTATTTTTATTAAAACTCTTCCAATAGGCACAATATCAATACCTTCAAGTGTCCCATCCCTTTCAATATTTGTAATTAAAAATCTACTAAATCCCTTTTCAATAAATTTTTGTATCAAAAATTCAGGCAAAATTGGAACTGTTACATTCCATCCACTCAATCCAATTTCATTATTTATAAAATCAATAGCAACAATTATCCTTTTTTTAATATCTCTGTTAAGTTTTTCAATTATTTCAATTTCAGGAGATTCTTTTTCAACTTTAAAGTCCTTTCCTGCTTGTTGATAAAGAAATCTCAAGTCCTGTATAGTATATCCATTTTCAAGTAAAATTGGAACTAAAAGAGAAGTACCCATTATTACAAAATCAATACCAGTTGAAAGATAGTGTCTAACCTGACCTGGTTTTCTTATTCCTCCTCCTAATTGTATTTCACATTTTGGATTTAATCTGTTTTTTGTTTCTATGACTTCTTCTATAATTTTTTGATTTCCTTTTGAGTGGTGTCCTTTTTTTGCCCCTGAAAGCATAATAAGATGTATTCTTTTTGCTCCAAATTCAATAAATTTTTTTGTAAAAAAAGCTGGAGTGTCTTTGTAAAAAGTTACCCTATTATAATTTCCTTTATATAACCTTGCGACTTTGTTTTCTTCTATATCTATTGCGGGTATTACCTTCATTTTCTTTTACCCTTTCAGTATATTTACACTCGGGGAATTTCGGACACGCAAGAAAAATTCCATATTTCCCCTGTTTTACTACTAAATTAACATTATGATGTGGGCATTTTCTACTTTCTCCCACAATTTCATTTATTATATCACTTTCATTTATTTTTTGGTATGTCTGGTCCAATATCTTTTTATATGATGTATAAAATTCATTTAAAACATCAAGATAATTTTTTTCTCCTCTTGCAATTTCATCAAGGTCTTCTTCCATTTTTGCTGTAAAATCAATTCTTATAATATCTGAGAAAAATTTTTTTAATACATTGTGAACAATTCTTCCAATTTTTAAAGGAATTAATGCTCTATTCTGATTTTTTATATATCCCCTTGAAAATAAAGTTGATATTGTTGGTGCATAAGTTGAGGGTCTGCCAATTCCATATTTTTCCAATGTTTTTATTAAAGTTGCTTCTGTATATCTTGCAGGTGGTTTTGTCTGATGTTTTTCTGTTTTATGTTCTGCGTTTTTTAATTCCTCACCAATTTCAATTTTGTCAAGATAATTTTCTCCTGTATCAATTTTTATAGGCCATATTTTCATAAATCCATCAAAAGTTATTTGATTATTTTCAGCAAAAAATTTATATTTTCCATTTTCAACTTCAACTTTTATATTCTTAACTTCTGCATTTTTCATCTGACTTGCAATAAACCTATTCCAGATAAGAGAATATAGTTTAAACTGGTCTTCGTTTAAATACCCTTTTATTTTTTCTGGTGTATTATCTACATAAGTTGGTCTTATGCTTTCATGTGCTTCCTGTGAAAGTTTTGAACTACTTTTATATAAATTGGGCTTTTCTGGCAGATATTCTTTTCCAATATTTTCTTTTATGAATTTCAATGCAGAATTTTGTGCTGGTTTTGCAACAGAAGGAGAATCAGTTCTCATATAAGTTATAAGCCCAACACTTTTTCCTTCTATATCAATACCCTCATATAATTGTTGTGCTAAAACCATTGTTTTTGATGAAGAAAATCCCAATTTTATTGAACTTTCTTGTTGTAATGTACTTGTTATAAAAGGAGGTAATGGCTTTATCTTTCTTACCAGTTCTTTTTTATCTTTTACAACTAATACTCCACCTTTTAATTCTTCTAAAATTTTCTCAACTTCTTTTTCCTCTTCAATATTTTTCTCAATTTTCTTTCCATCTATTTCAGTTAAAGTAAAATTGATTTTATTGCTATCTTTTTCAACTTCAACTTTAATAACAAAATATGTTTTAGGAATAAAATTTTCTATTTCTTCTTCTCTCTCAACTATGAGTCGTAAAGCAACTGATTGAACTCTTCCTGCTGATAACCCTCTTTCTAAATATCTTCCAAGAAGTGGACTTAAAGTGTATCCAACAATTCTATCAAGAATTCTTCTTGCCTGTTGAGCATTTACAAGGTCAATTGATATTTTCCTTGGGTTAGCAAAAGATTTTTTTACTGCATCAGGAACTATTTCGTGAAAAGCAACTCTCTTAACATCATCTATTTCTTTACCTATGGCAATTGTTGTATGCCATGCAATTGCTTCTCCTTCTCTATCTTCATCAGTTGCCATAAAAATTTCTTCTATGTCTTCAGTCAATTTCTTTATTTTTGAAACAATTTTTCTTTTTCCCGGTGAGATAACATAAGTTGGTTCAAAATTTTTTTCAATATTCACACCAAATTTATTTTTTGGTAAGTCCCTCACATGTCCCATAGTTGCAGTGATTGTATATTCCTTACCTAAAATTCCACTTATTGTTTTTGCTTTTGTTGGTGATTCTACTATTATTACTCCTTTTTTCATTCTTTATTTCCTTTTCTTTTTAAGCCCGGGTACTGATTCCTTTATGGTGGACTGTATTATAGAACAATCCTTTAAAAAATCCTCCCAATTCCCTATATTTCCTTAATCCCCCTTCATCCCCGTTGTGCTATCTGGGAGACGATGACGCACCAACTCTGCTTTGCTACTCTTTGCTTCTTTAGTCGGTTTCTAAAAGAGGGGAATGACGCACCAACTCTACTTTGCTACCTTTTGCTTCCCCAGTCGGTTTATTAAAGGGGGGTAGGGGGGATTTATCCTTTTCCCTTTGCCTTTTTTAAAAATATATTTACATATTATAATACATCTGATAAAATAAAAAAATCAAGGGGAAAAATGAAATATGTTTGGGAAGGACGATTTGGAGAAGAAATTGATAAGGACTTGATTGAGTTCACATCATCAATTACCATTGATAGGAAACTTGCTCTTTTTGATATTGAAGGAAGTATCGCTCATACAAAAATGCTTGGAAAATGCAATATCATAAATAAAGAAGAGAGCAAAAAAATTATTGATGGATTGGAAAAAATAAAAAAGGAATTTCAAGAGAAAAAATTTGAATTTAAACAAACAGATGAGGATATTCATACAGCAATTGAAAGAAGATTAGTTGAACTGGTTGGAGAAGTTGGAAAGAAATTACATACTGCAAGGTCAAGAAATGACCAGATTGTTTTAGATGAAAAACTTTATTTAAAAAGCGAAGTAAAAAAAATAATAGAACTGATTACCCATTTGCAAAATGTCTTTTTGAAAAAAAGTGAAGAAAATATAGATGTGATTATCCCCGGGTATACACATCTACAACAGAGTCAGGTTATACTTCTTTCTTATTATTTTCTTGCTTTTATTGAGATGTTTGAAAGAGATAAAGAGAGATTAGAAAACGCATATAAAATTGTTGATATTTTACCACTTGGAAGTTGTGCCTGTTGTGGAACTTCTTTACCAGTTGACAGAAAATATCTTGCTGAACTTCTTGGTTTTTCCGATATTTCAACAAATGCTTATGATACAGTTGCTGACAGGGACTTTATTGTTGATGTTTGTGTTGCCTGTGTTGTTTTTCTTATTCATCTTTCAAGATTATCAGAGGACTTTATAATATGGAATAGCCAGGAATTTCAATTTATTGAATTACCTGATAAATTTTCAACTGGTTCAAGTATAATGCCTCAGAAAAAAAATCCAGACATATTTGAACTTATAAGAGGCAGGAGTTCTTCTTCAATTGGTTTTTTAACAGGGATTCTTACATTGATGAAAGGACTTCCAATGTCTTACAACAGGGATTTACAGGAGGATAAAACTCTTTTCTTCCCTATAATTGAACAAACATTAAGGTCAATTTCTATTTTAATAAAAGTTATTCCAGAAATAAAATTTAATAAAAAAATAATAGGAGGGAAAATATCTGACTTTACACTTGCAACTGATATTGCTGAATATCTTGTCCAGAAAAATATCCCTTTTAGAGAAGCACATAATATTGTTGGAAAAATTGTCAGGTATTGTATAGAAAACAAAAAAGGGTTAAGGGATTTAGACATTGAAGAATTTAAAAAATTTTCACCTGCTTTTACTTCTGATATAAAAAAAGTTCTTGATTTTAATTATTCTGTTAATTCAAAAAATATCTATGGCGGAACTTCTTTGTCTTATGTAAAAAAAGAAATAGAAAAATGGAAAAGAAAATTGAAATAATTTTTGACAAATTTTTTGAATATAAAGGAAACAAATTTTTTGCAGAAGGAGTTGATATTGGTAAACTTGCTGAAAAATATAAAACTCCATTATACATTTATAGTTTAAATTACCTTACCAAAAAAATAAATGATTTTAAGGGTGCTTTTTCTTCTTTTCCTTCTCTTATCTGTTATTCAGTAAAAGCAAATTCAAATTTAAGCATTTTGAAATCCATAAAAACAAATGGTTTAGGAGTTGATGTTGTTTCAGAAGGAGAATTAAGAAGGGCAATAATTGCTGGTTTTGGTGGAGATAAAATTGTATTTGCAGGTGTTGGTAAAACAGAAGAAGAGATTGAATTTGCAATTAAAAATAAAATTTATTGTTTTAATGTTGAAAATGAAAAAGAAATTGAATTTATTGAAAAATATGGGAAAAAATACAAAAGAAATGTTTTATATAACATAAGATTAAATCTTGACCTTGATATTGAAACACACCACTACTTAAAAACATCAAAAAATGAGACAAAGTTTGGTCTGGATTTTGAGACAGGGAAAAAAATTATAAAAAAGCAGAAAGAAAATAAGTATTCTAAACTCATTGGTTTCCATTTCCATTTAGGCTCTCAAATTAAAAGTTCATCATTTTACATAAAGGCGCTTGAAAAAATTTCTCAATTTATTAAAGAAACAAAATTTTATCCAGAGGTAATAGATATAGGAGGTGGATTTGGGATTCCTTATTCACCAGAGGATAAAGTTGAGCCAATAAAAAATTTCGGAGAAAAAATATGTGAATATGTCCAGAATATGAAAGTAAAAAAAATTATTGTTGAACCAGGAAGATTTATTGTTGGAAATACTGGTATCTTATTAACAAAGGTTTTATATGTAAAAAAAAGAGGACAAAAAACATTTGTTATTGTTGATGCTGGAATGAACGACCTTATAAGACCTTCTCTTTATAATAGTTCTCATATAATTGTCCCTTATACAAAAAAACAAGGGAAAGAAGTAAAAGTTGATGTTGTAGGACCTATTTGTGAAAGTGGGGATTTTTTAGGAAAAGATATACTTTTGCCTGAAAGTATAAGTGCAGGAGATTACATAATTATTGGTAGTTGTGGTGCCTATGGGTTCAGTATGTCCTCAAATTATAATAGCAGGAGAAGACCAGCAGAAATTATTGTTGATGGTGAAAAAGAAATTTTAATCAGGGAAAGAGAAAAATTCCCTGACCTCTGGCACAACGAACTTTGTCTCTGATAACAATTTTTATATTCTATTTTCAAAAATTCATTTTATTCTTTTTTATTACTCTTCTTTGTAAAGGATATATTTCTTACTCAATCCTTTTCCCTTTAACAGGGTAGGGGGATTTAGTAAAGCACAACGGCGGTTTATTATTTTTTATTACTATTAAATACCGCAATCTAAAAATCCCTTGTTGTTTATTTTAGAATATTTTGCCGAAAATTCTCGTCGGAAATAACTTTGTAAAAACTTTTCATAGCTTCTGAATAAGCCATATTTATACTTTGTTCAAATCCTTTTCTGTCTATTGCCAGTCCAGGAACATGTCCTTTACCGCGAAAGGTCTCGCTCCAAATTTCCTGATTAGTTTCTGCATTGAAAAGATGGATTTCAAAAATAACATTACTGTCAGCAGAAACAGCCCAAAATCCTGGCATGAATTCTACCCAGAAAGTTCTTACATCTGCGTCTAAAAGTAATTTTGCTTCCTGTTTTTTCTCCTCAGGTAAAATTTTATATTTTTGTGGTTCTATAACTTCAAATCCTGCACGATTAAGTACTTCCACAAGATTTTGAGTGAATAAATCAATAAACACTTTACCTTTCTCAACATCTACTTTTCCCATAGGCATACCATAAGTATTTTTTTTGACACCAATGACAGATATATCAGGACGGGAATCACTTACCCGTCTTAAAGCCAATAAAATTTTGTTCCCTTCTACAGGTTTATATTCAGAAGCAGAAGCATATACCACTGATTTTTGTTGCGGTTCATATTCAAGGGGTTGATATAATTTCACATTATCTACGCCTGTAGCACATCCTACTAATAAAATACACCCTACTATTAACCCCAAACATTTTTTTGACATATTTTCCCCCTTTAGCGGTACTGCCAAAATTGGCTATTTTCACGAATACATTCTGGCTTCAAACTAAATTATCTCTTTTTTGACGATTACATTTTTCACAAAGCAATTGAATATTTCTGGCTGTGTTGCTTCCTCCTTTTGCAAAAGGAATTATATGGTCATATTCTAAATTTTCTTGACTTCCACATTTTACGCATCTCCCATTATCTCGTCTCCAGACAGCAATTTTTACTTCTTCTGGGATGGGTGGTCTGGATTTTGAATCTTCTTTGACTTCTTCTGAATCATAAAGTAATTTTAATCTTTCAAATTTTTTTCTTTCTTTATCATAATCTTCTAATACTAATAACCTTGCTTCTTCCCAGGTGTATGTTCCTTCAACTATATAAAAGCGGTCTTTAAAAAGAAAAACAAATATTCTCTTTCCGTTATGTTCTTCATGAAACCCACTTTCTAATAAATATGGCCACACCTCTATCGCAAACGATCCACTAATGCTTACAGAAATTATTGAAAGAATGGGTTCTTCTTCTGCCTTCTTTTTATATTCTTCAAAGGTCAAAGGAATATTAAATTTATCGCAAAAACTCTTGAATTTCATTGGAGGAACCTTGTTGAGAAGAGCATATCTTTTTTCCATAAGAGCATCCATTTTTGCTTTTGCCATCTCTATTTTCTGAGCATCTTTAATTCTTCTTTTTTCTTCCATTTCTTTAACTTCCACCTGTATTACCTCTATTTCCTCATCTATTTTTTTAATTTGCTCCTTTATTTCTTCATTTATATCTACTCCTTCAAAACAGTGTCCTTTTAGATTTTTTTCAAAAACCCGTTTTATCTTTTCATAATACTCTGCTTTCATAAATATTTTTTTAATCATTTTTCATATTCCTTTTAGTTCTCTCAACCCTCCACTTCTGTCTCTATCTTCACTGCTTCTTCCTCTGTCAATGTTAGAATAGAAAAGGGTTATTAGATTTCACCCACCAAATTTAGTTATCAAAATTATTGTAAAACATACCTTAAAGAAGTCAAATTTTGGTATTGTCTCCCTTGTTCAACCCCGCGGTTGAATATATTCAGGGGGTATTTTATATCAGATGAGTATGGTTTAGTTCCCAAAATACTCCTTTTGGAAACTGAAAAAGGAAGAATAAGATAAAACTGCTTTTTGTTATACTGGAATCACTCCAGGCCAATTGCTTTCCTTAAAACTAAAATTACATCTGCAATATCTATCTTTCCATCAAAGTTCATATCAGCGGAAGAAAAATCCTTTTCATTAAGTCCAACTGCTTGTCTCAAACATAAAATTACATCCGAAATATCTATTTTCTCATCCTCGTTTATATCGCCTTTTTCTACTGGTTCCACTTTTATTTTTATTAACCATATATTCAATTTATTATCATCAAGCCGAGTCCACCCTGCCCCTATATATCCACCATCTGTTGTTTGTTGCACTGAATTTATGGTATCCTCGCCATTTCCACTTCCGGCAAATACCTTTTCCCATTGTTCATTTCCATTTTCATCCGTTTTAATCAGATAAGCATCCAGGTCCTTTGCAGCACCAAATAAAGAAGAGTTGGTTTCACCCGCCATTATATATCCGCCATCAGTTGTTTGTTGCACTGAATATATACAATCATCATACTCCCTGCCAAATGTTTTTTCCCATTGTTCATCTCCATTTTCATCCGTTTTAATCAGATAAGCATCATCGTAATAAGTATCAGTATTGATACAACCTCCAATTATATACCCCCCATCAGCCGTTTGTTGCACTGAGTATCCCATATCCAGACCCTCTCCACCAAATGTCTTATCCCACAGTTTATTTCCAAATTTATCCGTTTTAATCAGGTAGACATCATAAGAACCAACACCAAAAGATGTCGTCTTCCCGACCAGTATATATCCACCATCAGTTGTTTGTTGCACTGACTGTGCACTATTATAACCACGATAATCAATACCACTTCCACCAAATGTCTTCTCCCATTGTTCATCTCCATTTTCATACGTTTTAATCAGATAAACATCAGAAGAACCACCACTATAATAATTCGTTCCTCCCCCAATTATATATCCGCCATCAGTTGTTTGTTGCACTGAAAATGCTACATCCTGCCCAGTACGGCTAAATGTTTTTTCCCATTGTTCATCTCCCTTTTCATCCGTTTTAATCAGATAAACATTAGAAAAACTACCATCTAGATAAGCAGTTTGCCCGACCATTATATATCCGCCATCAGTTGTTTGTTGCACTGAATACGCTATATCATGAATACTGCTGTCAAATGTTTTTTCCCATTGTTCATCTCCCTTTTCATCTATTTTAATCAAGTAGACATCATAATCACCAGTGCTAGAAGAGAGAAGTGCCCCTACCATTATATACCCACCATCCGTCGTTTGTTGCACTGAAAATGCTATAGCATCTATATTACTTCCACCAAATGTCTTTTCCCATTCAATCACTGGTCTTTCACCGGTTTGAGCATTGATGTAACTTACCGGGAGAAAAGGTCCCAGCGCTGAAAAAACAAGAGATATTTTGAAAAAACATTTCCAAACTTTTGGCTTCATTTGTGCCTCCTTTTTAACTTCCTCACCACTTCACCTCTGCCTCCGCTTCAATCTTCACTGCTTCTTCTTAAAAATTTGTCTTTTTTATATTCAATCTATAATTATTAATCTTTAGGGTTATTTTAGATTTTAGCCACCAAATTTAGTTATCAAAATTATTGTAAAACATACCTTAAAGAAGTCAAATTTTGCTATTGTTTCCCTTATTCAACCCCCGCGGTTAGAAGAGATATATTGAAAAATTTATCAATTATCTGTAAACTTCTTTTCTATGTCTTATTCTTAAAATAAGTATAGTGTTTTCTTTTTGAATAATTGTATAAATTACTCTATAAGGTGGGCTTTCTAATTTTCTCATACCTTCCCATTTTCCTTTTAGGGGTATTCCTTGATAAGGATTTGTAGTTAATTGTTTTTCTATTTTATTTTTTATGATTTCCCATCGTTGTTTAGGAATTTTTTTGAGGTCTTTTTTTACACTATCTTTATAATAAATTTCATAATTCATTCTCAACTTCTCTCCAGAAATCTTCTGATTTTATAACTTTATCTTTTTTATCTCTTAACCTCTCAAAAGATATTTCATAATCTTCTATCTCTTCTAAATACATCCTTAATGCCTCACTTACATAAAAACTTTTAGGAACATGTGTTTTTTCACTTAATCCTTTTAGTCGCTTTTCTATTTCTTCTTCTATTCTTACACCTAAATATCCTTTTTTCATTTTTCATTTCTCCTCTTTCTGTTTTATACCATTTTTACATCAAGGATATAATAATGCTTACAAAGAATCCCCCACTTCATCCTTGCTCATAGGGGGGGAGGCTCGCCCCGCAGTGTCCTCGCTTTTGGCTATGAATCCCATCAGGGCGTAGCCCCTACGGGCGAGCCTCTGGACTACGCCCGAGGGAAAAAGATGATGACGAAATGTTTTACTATATATCCGATGTTAAATTTGTTTTACATTATACCATTTATTTCTTCAAGAGCAATAAAAAAATTTTTTATTCAACCCCCGCGCGGTTAGATATGGTAAATTATTTTCTTTATAATGATAGTGCTATTAAATCTGTCCCATTTAATATGACACTAAACTTGTTTCTTTTAGATTCTTCTTTCAATAGGTTTAAAAAGTCAATCTGGGATTGTTTCAAATCTTCTTTTTTAAATACCGAGTCATTGGTAAGTTTTAAAACTGCAACTGGATTATATTGTTTTTTATCTATCTTCACTTCTTTAAGATTGGTAAATAAAATCATTTTCAATAACCCATCTTTTATGTCTTCTAATGAAGGGATTAAACTTTTTTTGCTATGTTTCCCTTCAATTAAATAAATTGTATTTCTTTGAATAGATACTTCATCGCAGGTAAAAAAATAGTATCCTCCAAGATAGTTTTTTATAGTTAGAGTCGCTTTTTTACCTGTCAATTTTTCCTTTGGTTGAACAGTTTCACTTTCTCTTTTTTGTGCCTTTTTTGCCAGATCTCTTGATAGAGAGATAAAACATTCTTTTCCTTTTGAGATATTATTTATTCTTTTTTCTGCAAGTTTTTTTGAGTGCATTTTAACTCCAAGGTTTTTTGAAATATTTTCATAAAAATTAATTGCTCTTTTTCCAATTTCATCTATTTTATCAATTTGCGAAAGATTCCAATGTAACGCGTCGGACTGATAATTTATTAAATTATCTATTTCTTCCGTAATATGCGATATATCAAATTTTTGCCCTGTTATCTTGTGTTGGTATCCTGAACTTTTTTCTGCACTACTATAATAAGAAATAATTGTATAAATTCCCAATAAACTCATTAAAGAAATTGTATCCCACTGTAAAAAATCCCTATCTCCATCTTTGCCTTCATCTTTTAGAATTGGAATTACTGTTACTTTTTTCCCTTGAAATCCTAATGTGTCATAGACCCTTGCATAAGGGTATGACCTTGTTCTTTTGGGAGAAACCCACCAACTTAATGCTATTTGTTTATTTTTTCCAAGTATCAAAATAAATGCTCCATCTTTTGAAATAGCAATATCTAATTGTGAAATTGGATATTCATTTAGTGTGCGACATAAAAGAGGGGAATATGTAATACCAGTTATTTTAGCCGATACATCCATATTTAACCTTTTCTCTTATTATTACTTCAAATGTATCATTAAAATTTTCAAAATTTAATTGTCCTTCAAAACCAACTTTTCTCTTTATAATTGGAATTAAGGACTTTTTTATTTCTATTCCAATGCTGTTTCTTTCAAGTTGTCTTGCTACTTTCATAGTAGTTCCACTTCCAGCAAATGGGTCTAAAACAGTTTCCCATTTATATGAAAATAACTTTATTATTCTATAAGGTAGTTCTTCCGGGAATGCAGCAATTTCTTTTTCTAATGATGAGCCAGGAAGAACATTAACCATTTCCCATAAGGTCATATACCATTTATTATTTGAGAACTCTTTTATATCTATTTTTGATGCTTCTCTTACTTCTTTTGGAATTGAATGATAATTAAATTTTCCTTTTTGAAAAATAATTATGCTTTCTAAGAGATTATCTGGATAAAAATACATTGGGTATGGATTTTGTAAAAGAACTCCACTTCTTCTGCTTATTCTTAAATAACCATCTGGTTTTTTCCATATAATTCTATCTCTATATCTAAAACCAGCGTTTTGGAATATTTTAATAGCATCTGCAACAATAGGGAATTTTTCCCCATCTACGAGCATATCATCTATGTTTAAAACGGCAATTCTACCTTCTTTTAATACTCTAAAAATTTCTTTTGCAACTCTATTAAGAACACCTAAATATTGTTCATAATTTTTGAATAATCCCTTATAATCAAAAGGGGCATTGAAATAAGGTGGGGAAGTGACCATTAAGTGAATACTTTCATCTTCTATTTCTTCCATACTCATACAATTACCAATTATAAGTTTATGATGAGTCATTATATTTTTCCCGTTTTTAAAAATAAGTTAAATTATTTTCCCCTTTTTGTCAATTTCTTGTTCAATCATCAGGGATGGTTTATAATGGGAAATTTTTACTTTTATAATTTTTTTTGTCCTTGTCAATAATTAGGATTTCAACATCTTTTAGTTTATTAGCAATTTCAATTGATTTTGTTCCAATAACAAAAAATCCAGTTGCTAATGCATCAGCAGTTATACAATCATCTGCAATGATTGTTATACTAACTGGAAAGTCCTGAACAGTTTTCCCGTTTCTTGGGTCAACTATGTGAGAAAATTTTTGCCCTTTTATTTTCACATATTGTTCATAATCACCAGAAGTTGCTACACCTTTTTCAGTTATTTCTATCTTTCCTATTGTTTTTTCTTTTTCAAAGGGGTCTCTTATTGCTATTTTCCATTTTTTTCCAGAGGGATTATTTCCCCAACAATATAAATCCCCCCCTGCATTTACAAGTCCATTTTTAATTCCTTTTGATTTCAGAAATTCTACTGCTTTATCAACAATATATCCTTTTGCAATTCCTCCTAAATCAATTTCCATACCATCTTTTAAAGAGATATTATTTCCTTTAATTTCTATGTTTTTCCAGTTGACTTTTGTAAGTGTATTTTTTATTTCTTCTTCTCCAGGCGGTTTTCCTGATTTCTCACATTTTTTATATAGGTCTACAAGTGGCTTACAACTTATATCAAAAGCACCATCTGTAATTTTAGAAATTTCAATTGCTTTTTTTATAACTTCTATCGTTTCATTAGATATAGAGGCGCTTTTGTTTTTATTTAATTTACTAACTTCACTTTCTTTTTCAAATATACTCAATTTTTTTTCTAATTCATCTACTTTTTTAAATGCCTGATTTAAAATTTCTTTATTGTCTTTTGTTTCTTCAATAGTTATTTGAAAAAAAGTTCCAAGTGCAATTCTTGTTTCACTTTTAAATTCAGAATATCCTGTTTGGATAAAAAGGAAAAACAACAATAGGGAAAAAAATTTTTTCATTGCAGGTTGAACCTTTTTTACTTGATTTTTTCTAAAATTCTGGAGAAAAGTGTTTCTTCATCCGGTATGTTTTTTATATTTATTTCTGTTTTTGAAAAGGCCTCTATGAAGCATCTTATAAGTGTATTTTTTGTGATTCTTTCTCTTTTAAATTCTTTTGTTCTATTTTTATGTATTTCCCTTACAAGTTTATCAAGAAATTCCAAATGTGTATTTTTTAGCAGAACTGTAAGACGAATATCAAATGTCTGATATTTAGGTCCAATTTGCTTTTCAATTATTTCTTTACTTCTCTTCGTGGGTAATTCTTTTTCTGGTATCTTTTTTTCAACTGTTGGTTTAATCCATTCTAACGGGTCTTTTCCAAGTCCTGTTTTTTTCATTTTTTCTTTTCCTGTGCAATAATTTCTTTTGTTAATTTTCTATAGTCAGATGCACCATGTGAATCAGGAGAAAACTGGTAAATTGATTTTCCAAAACTTGGTGCTTCTGCAAGTCGGACATTTTCTCTTATAAATGTTTTAAAAATTTTTTCATTGAAATGATTCTTTACTTTGTCTGCAACATCCTTGCATATATTTTTTCTCATATCAAACATAGTTAAAATAATTCCTGATATTTCAAGAGATGGGTTTAGTCGTTCTTTAACAAGCTGTATTGTTTGTAATAATTTTGTAAGTCCTTCCAATGCAAAAAATTCTGCCTGAATGGGAATAAAAACTTCATTTACTGTTGTTAAAGCATTTAAAGTTAAAAGTCCAAGAGAAGGGGGACAATCAATTAAAATATAATCAAATCTTTTTTTGTATTTTTTTAATATCTCTTTCAAAATTATTTCTCTACCAACAGCAGTGACGAGTTCTATTTCAGCACTTGCAAGTTCAATTTTTGATGGCACCAAATAAAGATAATTATTAATTTGAACAATTGTCTCATCAATGGGAACTTCATTTATTAGAACTTCATATATTGATTTTTCTATATTAGGTGGTTCAAAACCTAAATGTATTGTTGTATGTGCTTGTGGGTCAAGGTCAATTAAAAGGACTTTTCTTTTGTTTTCTGATAGACACCATCCAATATTAACTACACTTGTTGTTTTTCCTGAACCACCTTTTTGATTTATAACAGCAATTTTTCTCATTACCTCTCCTTAAGTTCTGAAGTTCATAATATAATATTACAAATTCTGTATTTTGACAAATTTTTAGTATTGATTACCTCATATTGCACAAAATCTTCAATTTTTATGTATTATACTGCATAAATTTAATATGTGAAAGTAGCATTTACTGGGAAATTGGAATTTTGATAGAGGAAAGTAAATCATAAAATTGTGGAAATGATATTTTAACACAATCAGTATTTTCAATTTTCGTTTCTCCATCTGCAATAAGTCCTGCAATGGTCAAACACATTGCAATTCTATGGTCATTCCATGAATTTACATTATTACCTTTTAATTTTTCAACACCATGAATTTCAAATCCGTCTTCTTTTTCATATATTTCACTACCCATTTTTTTAAGTTGGCTAACAATTGCTTTTATTCTATCTGATTCTTTATATCTTAATTCTTTTGCTCCTGAAATAATTGTTTTTCCATTTGAAACTGATGCAATTACTCCAATTAGTGGTATTTCATCAATAATAAGAGGCACTTCTTTTTCCCCTATTTCAATTCCATTTAATTTTCCTTTATATTCTATTTCAATTGTCCCAACTTCTTCATTACATACTTTTTTTTGGTCGGTTATTTTTATTTCTCCACCCATTTTTTCAATTACTTTTAAAAAGTATGTTCTTGTAGGATTTAAATTAATATTTTTTATTCTTATTTTTGAATTTTTGATAAGCAAACCAATTGCAATAAAATAAGAAGCAGAAGAAAAATCACCTGGAATGATAACATTTCTTCCATAAAGTTTCTGGTTTCCTGGAATATGAATTTTATTTCCTTCTTTTATAATTTCTCCACCAAAATATTGTAGCATCCTCTCTGTATGGTCTCTTGTCTGGTATGGTTCTTCAATTGTTGTTTCTCCATCTGAAAAAAGAGAGGCAAGTATTATACAACTTTTAACCTGAGCAGAAGAAACAGGAATTTTATAGTCAATTCCATTTAATTTTCTACCTTTTATTACAATAGGAGGAAATGAATTATTTTCTCTACCAATTATAAGAGTTCCCATTTTTTCTAATGGTTCAATAATTCTTTTCATAGGTCTTTGTTTTAATGAATTGTCCCCTGTAAGAATTGATAGGAAATTTTTTGAAGAGAGAACTCCTGAAAGTAATCTTATTGTTGTTCCTGAATTTCCACAATCAAGAATATCTTCTGGTTCTCTAAATGTGTTGCCATAAATTTTATATGTTTTTCCCTTTTCAATTTTGATGCCTGATTTTTCAAGGCATTCTAATGTTGAAAAACAATCAGAACTTTCAAGTAAATTTTTTATTTCTGTTGTTCCTTCTGAAATAGCACCAAAAATTAAACTTCTATGAGAAATTGATTTATCACCAGGAACTTCTATTTCTCCTTCTATATTTTCAACTCTTTTAACTCTTACATCCATTATATTTTTTCCCTCCACATTGTTTATATTTCAGGTACAAAATGGCTAAATTTAATAAAGCAAATCCCCCTCTTTCCCCGTTGTGCTATCTGGAAATCCCCCTTTATCCCTCCTCCAAAATGTTCGCCACATTCGCCTATCATTGCGAATCCGACGCGCTTTCTGGCGGACGCGTCGGACAGGCTTTTACAAAGTAGGAAGTATCTCTCCTTCCCTTAATAAGGGAAGGATGGGATGGATTTTATTTATAAATCCCCCTCTCTCCCCCTTTGCTAAAGGGGGAAGTATCAAAATCCCCCTGCCCCTGTTGTGCTATATAAGAAACGATGACGCACCAACTCTGAGGCACAAGGTAAGCAACTTTAGTCGGTAGCAGTTGTGCTATCTGGGAGACGATGACGCACCAACTCTGCTTTGCTACCCTTTGCTTCTTTAGTCGGTTTGTTAAAGGGGGAAGGATGGGATTTTTTTCCCGATTACTTTTATTATTGGTGTTATTTCATCAATTAGTTTGCCAAACAGGTCAAATGTAAGTGATTGAAACCCATCTGATAATGCTTCTTCTGGTTTTGGATGGACTTCAATCATAAGTCCATCTGCCCCTGCTGCTATTGCCGCTTTACTCATTGGTATTATTATATCTCTTCTTCCAGTTCCATGACTTGGGTCAACTATTACTGGTAGATGTGTTTCTTTTTTTAAAACAGGAATTGCTGAAAGGTCAAGGGTATTTCTTGTAAAATCATTATCAAAACTCCTTATACCTCTTTCACATAAAATTACATTTTGATTTCCTTCTTTAAGGATATATTCTGCACAACTTAAAAATTCTTTAATTGTTGCAGAAAATGACCTTTTTAAAAGAATTGGTTTGTCTATTTCCCCAACTTTCTTTAATAGAGGATAATTATACATATTTCTTGCCCCTATCTGTAAAATGTCTGCTACTTCTGCTATTTCTTCAATTTCATCAATTGATAGAACTTCGGTTATTATAGGTATTTTTACTTCTTCTTTTATATCTTTTAAAATTTCAAGTCCTTCTTTACCAAGTCCTAAAAATGCATAAGGAGATGTTCTTGGTTTGTAAGCAGCGCCCCTTAAAATATGTGCCCCTTTACTTTTAATATGTTTTGCAGTGCTTAGTAGTTGTGATTTACTTTCAATGGAACATGGACCTGCAATAATTGTTATGGTCCCTTCTCCTATTTTTATGCTATTTACTTTAATAATTGTATTATGGGGATGAAATTCTCTACTTGCAAGTTTGTAGTCCCTTAATATACTTATAACTTCAATAACTCCTGGCATAATTTTAAAAACCTCATCTGATATGCCTCTTGTATCACCTATAATTCCAATTATTGTTTTTTCTGTTCCCTTACTTATGTTAACATTAAATCCCATGTTTTTTATTTTATT
>DAOOVW010000027.1:0-8499 GCA_035370465.1 bacterium
AATCTATTCCCTCTTTCATTTTTTAAAATTAAGGAAAAAGAGGTAAAATATATAATAAAGTGGAAAAAATTTAAATGGAAATTTTTATTGATAGAAAAAAATTATTAGATATAATTTTAAACATAGTATAAAATTAGTTGTATAAAAGAACTCTCACATTAAATATTTTATCCTATAAAGAAGTAAGCGTGAGAGAAAAAATATAGATAATTTTCTAAAATAAAAAAGGAGGGAATATGAAACAAAAAGTAGGTATGGTAGTTTTAGTAATTATAATTCTTGCTGCGTTGGGTTTTATTGTTAAACAAGCGATGCCTAAAAAACCAACTTATGGAATAAATCTGGTTGATGTTAAAGCAAAAAAAGTTTTTCAACAAACAATTACAGCTGGTGAAACAATAAATTATCCCGTAAAATCACCTTATACTGGAGAAAATACTGCTTATTCTGCTAACCAATGTATGAAATGTGGAACAATTTTTGCTTATATTCCTTATACTCCAAAAAGTCCCACGGAAGAACCACCATCACCTGAAATTATGATGCCAAAATGTCCAAAATGTGGTTCATTTGAGATAATAGTTCCTGCAATTCCACAAGGAGTAAAAGAAATTGATGTAAATCAGGATGAAATACCTATTGTTGATATGTCAAAAGGTACAAAATAACTTTAGTAAGTTAAAGGGTCAGAAATTCCTACTTTGGTAAAGGCATTTTTTCTTAGTTGGCAACTTGGACATTTTCCACATGGTTTTTTAGTACTTTTATAACAGGACCAGGTAATTGAAAAATCAAGTGAGAGTTTTATACCCTTTTTTACTATATCTGCTTTTGATAAATAAAGTAATGGTGCTTGTATTTTAATTTTTCCGCCATTTATTGTTTTTTTTGTTGCAATATCAACAACTTCCTGAAATTTTTTTATAAAAGGTGGTCGGCAATCTGGATAATTAGAATAATCAACAGAATTTACTCCAATAAAAATTGCATCTGCATCAATTGTCTCTGCATAGGCAACAGCAACAGAAAGTAAAATTGTATTTCTTGCTGGAACATAAGATAAAGGTATTTCTCTTTTTACCTTTTCTGGTATTTTTATTTCTTTTCTTGTAAGTGCTGATTTTACCCACGAGAGGTCAAAATTTAAAATTAAGTGTTTTTCACATTTTAAAAATTTACCCACTTTCTTTGCCGATTCAATTTCTTTTTTACCTTTTTGTCCATAATTTAAGGTTAAACAAAAAATCCTATATCCATTATTTTTAGCAATAGCAGCAGAGACAAAACTATCCATTCCACCGGAAATTAAACAAACTGCTTTTTCTTTTCTCATAGTAAAATTATATAAAAAATAATAAAAATTGTTAATAAGGTAGGTTATTTAGCGCGTGGATGTGTTTTGTTATAAAATTCTTTTAATCTTTCTACTGTTAAGTGAGTATAAATCTGAGTGGTTGTTATTCTTTCATGTCCAAGAAGTTCTTGAACTGTTCTTAAATCAGCACCTCTATCAAGTAGGTGAGTTGCAAAAGAATGTCTGAAAGTATGTGGTGTTACTTTTTTATTTATAATTGCCTTTTTTGAATACTTATCAATTATCCTTTCAACACTTCTTTCTGTCAGAGGTTTATTGTATTTATTGAGAAAAACAATTCTTTCCTTTTTATTCGGCCTTTTTTCAATATATTCTATCAATGCCTTTAAAGCATATTTCCCAATTGGCACAATTCTTTCTTTTTTACCTTTTCCCCTGACCTTTATAACTTCTTCAAAAAAATTTATATCCTCAATTTTTAAAGAAGTAAGTTCCCCAACTCTTATTCCTGTTGAATATAAAAGTTCAAGTATTGCTTTATTTCTTAATGATTGCCAACTATTTTTAAATGGTAAATTTAAAATTTTTTCAACTTCTTCAAGTGTTAAAAAGTTTGGCAACCTATCTGCTTTTTTTGGGGAAGAAAGAAGAACAATCGGATTTGATTTTACCAATTTTCTTGTAGTTAGAAATTTAAAAAATGATTTTAATGATGCAATTTTTCTACCAATTGTGTTTTCAGAATAACCATAACTTCTTAAATGCCCTAAATAAGAAATGAGGAGTTGGTGAGAAATTTCATCAAAAGAATTTATTTTATTTTTTTTTATAAAATTTATAAATTGAGAAATATCTTTTTTATATCCTTTAATTGTATTGACTGAATAATTTCTTTGTAATGTCAGATAATCAAGAAATTTTTTAACATACCTTTTCATTCTTCTTTATTTCTTTTTCAATGTACTTTTATGCCTTTTAGACACCTGCCTGAATATCTACCACTTTTCATCACTAAAAAAAATGTCTCTGGCAATACCTACTCTCCCACCTCCTCTCGAAGGCAGTACCATCGGCGTCGAGAGGCTTAACTGCCGTGTTCGGGATGGGAACGGGTGTTACCCTCTCGCTATCGTTGCCAGAGACATTATTATTTTACCTTCTTTTTCTTATCTGTCAACATTTCGAATTGAGACATAATAAATATTTACAAAAAAAAGAGAAAATAAAATGACTTACTTTCCTGCTCTTTTCCTTTCCATACCAAAATACTCATCAGATAAACATCGGAAAGAAAGTAATAAGTAATTTTCATTACTAATAAAAAAAATACGAGAGAATTAATATTATATGAGAATTTTAGGATGCTTTTCTTCTAAATGGGATTTTTTCAGATGGATAAGTATTGATAATTCTTTTTGATATTAAAAAACCTCTTCTTGCCATACCAACACCAAATTTAATATATTTTAGCATTCCTATATTATGAGCATCTGTTCCAATTGAAAAATTTATATTTTTACCAAGTGCCTTCAAAATATTAATATCATTTAGGTCAAGTCGGTCAGGATAAGAATTTATTTCAAGAATTACTCTATATTTTTCTGCGTACTCAATAATTTCCTCAATATCAACATCATATCCCTCTCTTCCGCTTAATAATCTTCCTGTTGGATGAGCCAATATATCAACATAAGGATTTTCTATTGCTTTTTTAATTCTTTCTCCGACATTTTTCTTAAAACCCTGATGGATTGCAACAATTACATAATCAAGTTCTCTTAAGATTTTATCATTATAATCAAGGGAACCATCACTAAGAATATCAACTTCTGCACCTTTTAATATTTTTATTCCCTTTATTTTTTGATTTAATTTGTCTATTTCTTCATTTTTTCTCTTTAATTCATCTTCATCAAGACCTCCCGCTATTTTTGATGTCTTTGAATGGTCAGCAATTCCAATATATTCATATCCCATTTTTTTTACAGATAAAGCAATTTCTTCAATTGTATTAACACCATCTGAATATTCAGAATGTACATGTAAATCACCTTTTATCTCTTTTTCTTCAACAATTTTTGGCAATTTACCTTGTTGCGCTAATTCAATTTCACCTCTATCTTCTCTCAATTCAGGAGGAATCCAGACAAGTCCCAATGCTTTATAAACATCTTCTTCTGTTTTACCTGCTATTTTCTTATCATTTTTAAAAACACCATATTCACTTATTTTTAATCCATTTTCTTTTGCAAAAGTTCTTAATTTTATGTTATGACCTTTGGAACCAGTAAAATATTGTAAGGCAGAACCATAACAATCATCAGGAATAACTCTTATATCAACCTGCAAATTATTTTCTTTTACAATCACAGATGCTTTAGTTTCTCCTTTTACAAGTATTTCACTTACATCTGGTAAAGATACAAATTTCTCAATTATATCTTCTTTCCCTACTGCAAGAATATCAATATCACCAATTGTTTCTTTCATCCTTCTAATTGAACCAGCAGGAGAAATTTTATCAGCATATTTTCTTAAACTTTCAATTATGTTTTCAACTATTGGAAGTGCAATTCCCAATGGTATTCTTGATTTACCTAACTTGTAAAGTTCTATACCTCTTTTTATATTCTCAACTTTCTTCTCTCCCATTCCAAAAAGTTTCGCAAGTGAACCATCTTCAATAACTTTTTCAAGGTCAGATAAATTTTTAACATTTAATTTGTTATAGACCAAATTCAATGTTTTTGGTCCTAAATTCGGGATATTGAGTAATTCAATAATTCCATCAGAAATACCTTCCATCGCTTCCTCATATTTTTTCATCCTGCCTGTACTTAGATACTCATCAATTTTTTCTGCCATTCCTTTTCCAATCCCAGGGATATTTTCAAGTTCCTTCCTTTTCCATATATCTTCAATATCCTCAGTAAGCTCTCTTATAACCCTTGCTGCTTTCCTATAAGCACCTATTCTAAAAGAACTATCATTTTTGAATTCAAGGGCATCAGCAATTTTATCAAAAATTTCAGCAATTTCAGTATTTTTACTCATTTTTTTTACCTACTGGGCATAAATAAAAAACATCTTCACCAATCCCAAGAACACCTTTTACTTTTTCATCATCAAATGCGCCAACCATAACTATTCCAAGAGATAATGCCTCTGCCTGTAAATGTAAATTCTGCCCACAATGTCCAACTTCCATATAAACATATCTTTTACCTCTTTCCCCATATCTTCCTGTTGTTTTTTCAAAAATTCCAGATATAACAACTATTGCAGGAGCAATTTTTAAGCATCTCTGCTCATAAGCACTTTTTGAAATTTCATTCCTTAAATCACCTTTCTTAATTAAGGAAATTGAATGTTCCCCAAAATTGTAATGATATAAACCTTTTTCAATTTTTTCTATTTCACCTGCAATTAGAAATATTTCAAGAGGATATGTTGCCCCAGCAGAAGGAGATGTTCTTCCACCTTTAGAATTTTTGCCATCACATGCCCATAAAAGTTGAGAAATTTCTTTTATTGTCAATTTTTCATCTTTATAATCTCTTGTTGACTTCCTTCTTTTTAATGCCTCTTCTACACCTATTTCACTAATTTCAACTTCCGGTAATTTTATATTTTCCATTTTTTATTATTTTACCTTAAAAAAGAGGGAGGAGGGAAAAGCTATTTAAGCAATGAGTCCAAAATTTTTTCTGCTTCGTCTTCTTCTAAATAATCAACCATTTGAAGAATTTCATTTTCATTTAAGGATAAATTATCCTGTAAAAATAAAACATCATAATAAAAACTATATTTATTGTTCTCTTCATTTTTCACAATACTCTGTTTTGGGGATTTAAAGAAAAAAAGAGAAAGAGAAAAAACAAAAATAATTGAAATCAATGCAAATACAAATCTCCTTTTAAATATATGCCTCTTTTCTTTAACAGGTACTTCAAAAATAGAATTTTCCCTGCTATCCCACCAAGAAGAAGGAAGAACAGGAATATCTATTTTTTTGCTTTTTTCAATTACCATTTTCAACTCATCATATTTATTTTTACATCTTTCACATTTTTCTAAATGCTTTAAAATCTGTTCTTCCTCTTTTTTATTAAGTTCCTTATTAATTAAGTCAACCAATTTCTTTTCAAATTTCTTGCATGACATTTTTCAGCACCCCCTTTTCTTTAAGATTTTTCCTTATCTTTTCAACTGATTGGAAATAAGTTGCTTTTACTGTTCCTTCTCTTGATTTAAGTATCTCAGCAATCTGTTTATATGGCAATTCTTCATATGTTTTCAAAATAAAAATTGATTTTTGTCTTGGCGTTAAATTTTCAATTTCTTTCTGAATTTCATCTTTAATATCTCTTAAAATAACCATTTTATCACTTTCAATTTTTTCACTTTTTAAAATATTTTCCTGAATTTCTCCTATTTTTTCCCTTTTTCTTTTTCTAATGTAGTCATATGAAAGATTTATGACTATTCTATAAATCCATGTATAAAACTTCGCTTCCTCTCTAAAACTATCCCATTTCTGATATGCCTTAACGAAACTTTCCTGAACGATATCAATACCATCTTCTTTATTTCCCACCATTCTGAAAGCAACACTATACAATCTATCTCTATATTCTCTATAAAATGCCTCAAATTTTTCTTTCTTACCCACTTCTTTTTGACCTTTTTGTTGATAAATAGTTTAGTAAATAGTATAATAAATTGAACAAAATAAAAAGGATAAAAAAACAGGAGGAAAAATGGCTAAAAGAACCACATCTGTTTTAAGAAGACAAAGAAAAGAAAAGAGAAAAACAGCAAGGAATAAGGCAATAAAATCAAAAATAAAAAGAATAGTTAAGAAAACAAAAAAAGCAACTCTTGAAAATAATGTGAATCTTGAAAATTATGTGAAAACAGCAATAAAAGAAATAGATAAAGCAACAGGTAAAGGAGTTCTTCATAAAAATACTGGCTCAAGGAAAAAAAGTAGACTTATGCATTACATAAATAAGTATAAAACAGACACCAAAAATCAGGAAAAGAAATAATAAATAAAAATTTCAAGTTCCTCTCCTGGGAGAATTTTCCCTATTTTTAAAGAAAAATCTAATTGATGCAGTTGCTCAAATTTCTTAATTGTTTCTCTATCTAATTTTTTCCTGTTTAGAAATACATTTTTTAAATATAAATTAGCAGCACCTATAACAACTTGAAAATTCTTTTCTCTTTGTGAAACATATTCCCTTATTAAACTTCTTAATTTTCCCTTATTTTCTTTTCTTATTGAATAAATTTGAGAAAAAAGTATCTGTTCTTGTGTTTTAAATGCAGAATAAACTTCTGCATATTTTTTCAAAGGCATATTTATATCCGTTCCTGTTAAAATAAAAATAACATCTTTTGCCTTTTCAATAATTTCTTCTAATTTTTCACATTCACTTTTCAGAAGATTTTCAACATTCTTAATAATAATAAGTTTTTTTTCAGAAAAAACAGGGAGGAAATCGACTTCTTCAATTATATCTTTGGTAGTTACTTCTCCACCATAAAAAACTTTTTTATCAAAATCAGTGAATTTATATTTTTCTTCTAAATTCTTATAAATTTCTTCAAATTTTGATGTGTTTTCAACTCCAACAATAACAAACAAATTTTCTTTTTTATTTTCTTTCTTCATTTTCTAAAATAATTGTGTAAACTTTTATTGCTATTTTTTTAGTAATATCATTAAGAACTTTTTCTTCATCATAGGAATTGGAAAGAGGATATGAGATGAACTGAACAAAACTTTTTTTGAAAACCTCACCATTTCTTTCAAGCAAAACTTCACCTTCCACTGTCAATTTACTACTTACAATTTCATCACTATCATATTTGTCATAAAAAAGAGGAGTTCTATTTATTTTATTAAGCAGAATTGTCAAAACATAATCAGCATTATCTTCTGATGAAGTAAGTGTAAAAGATGGATAATTAATTATTACATCTGTCAGGTTGTTATATAGATACATTTGGAGTTTTGGCTGTAATGTCAAATTTTCAATTTTCTTTATATAAACCTTTTCACTTCCCTTATTTAAAAACTTATAACCACATCCAGAAAATAAAAGAAGTAATAAACTAATGAGAGCTAATTTTCTTTTTTGCTTTTTGTCCATATTCTGTTTCAGGATAATTCTCTACAATTTTTCTATAATAAAATAAAGAAGGTCCCTTTTTCCCCATTCTTTCGTAAAGGGAGGCAATTTCATAATACCTTTTTGCTTTTTCATTTTCTATTTTATCTGCCAATTTTTGAAGCTCCTGGTTATAAGTACTATCAGGATATTCTTCTATAAAAAAAGATATATCATTTCCCACTTTTTCAAGTTTCTCAATATCATAGTTCACATCAGGAATTGCAAGATACTCTGATTTTATGAGAAAGAAATTTGCTTTTTCTATTATTGGATTTTCAGGGTATGTTTCTATAATTCTTCTAAATATATCTTCTGCCCTTTCATAGTTTTTCACATCCATATAAAACACACCTAAATTGAATAACCTTTCAGGTGCTTCTTTACTATAAGGGCTATTATCCACAACTTTTTCAAGTAGGGATCCTTTCTCTTCTTTGCGGGATTTTAAAAATGGTAATTGCCATTTATTTTCAATGGAAAGATACTTTGTCCCTATTTCTGATTGTTTTTTTATTGCTTCAAATATAAGTTCTGACTGTGGATATTTATCAATAATTTGTTGATAATAGTCAAATGCCTTTTTATATTCACCCTGATTATAATAAATTTCACCAAGAGCAAAGCATGATTTAGGAGCATATTCTGAATTTTTATAATGCTCTAACAACTTTTTATGTTCCCTTATCGCTTTTTCAATATTCCCTTCTTGCCTGAATTTTTCTGCATATTCAAATTGCTCTTTTGGGGTGTCCTTTACTGCATATTTTGGATTTACCCACTTTCCTGTTTGAGGTGTCCATTCCCAATAAGCAAAACAAGAAAAAGCAAAAGCAAAAAATAAAACAAAAATAACAAAAATTCTTTTCATTTATCTCCTATATTATAATTTTACTTTTATCTTTATAATATTTTCCACAAAATAATAGATGTGTCAAATAAGCAAGAAAATTGCTAAACAGGGTGAGTGAGGGGATTGTTCTACACAGGAAGTTTAGAGGGATG
>DAOOVW010000027.1:8599-23723 GCA_035370465.1 bacterium
TTCTGCATCCCCTCCCTTTCAGAGAAGATTGCTAAACAGGGTGAGTGAGGGGATTGTTCTACACAGGAAGTTTAGAGGGATGCCTACGAACCAACTCTGCTTCGCTACTCTTTGCTACCTCAGTCGGTTTGACCCCCATGGGGTTCTGCATCCCCTCCCTTTCAGAGAAGATTGCTAAACAGGGTGAGTGAGGGGATTTGAACCCCCGACCCCTGGAGCCACAGTCCAGTGCTCTTGCCACTGAGCTACACTCACCATTACTTTATATTTTATCTTTTCTTCTCTTCTATGTAAATTTACCAAATTAATTACACATCAAAATTTATTTTTTTTAAGAACTTTACCACCTGTTTTGCCTGTAAATTTTCCATCTTCTACTTCTATTTCACCATTTACTATTACATATAAAATACCTTCTGGTTGAATTTCAGGACTTTCAAATGTGTTTTTATCTTTTACTTTTTCAGGGTCAAAAATAACTATATCAGCAAAATAGTTATCTTTTATTTCTCCCCTTCTTTTCAGTCCTATTTTTTCTGCTGGACCTTTTGTAAATTTATAAAGTGCCTCTTCTAAACTCAACAATTTTTCATCTCTTACATATTTGTTTAAAATTCTTGGAAATGTTCCATATAAACGAGGATGTGGATGCTTTCCTGGTAGTCCATCAGTTCCAATAAGTCCCTTTTTGTGTTTTATAAGTTTCTTTACATTTTCTTCACTCATTGAAAAAGTAATAATTCCTGCTCTCCCTTTTTCTTCAACAAAAATATCAATTACACAATCAAAAACATCCTTGTTTCTAATATCTGAAATTGTTTTTAAATTTTTCCCTTCAATTTCTTTATTTTTTTCTGAAATTACACTATTTATAAATATTTTTTCAGGTCCACAACTTAAAATATAATTTTCCCAATCATCTTCTTCTAACATCGCTTTTTTGACTTTTTCCCTTATTTCCTTATTCTGTAAATCACTAAAAATATCATTACTTTTTTTTATAAATGGCGGAAGTAAAGCAGAAATATGTGTTGAAGAAGCAATATAAGGATATACATCAAAATTTATATTATTCTGTTTTTCAATAATTTCAATTACTTTATCAATTTTATTCCAGTTCTTTATCCCTGCTGCTTTAAGATGAGAGATTTCAGCAGAGACACCTGTTTCTTCTACTATTTTATTAACTTCGCCAACTGCTTCTATCAATGTCTTACCTTCACCTCTTATATGTGAAGAATAAATACCACCAAATTTTGAAATTATTTTAGTAAGAGAGATTAACTCCTCTGTTGTGCTGAACATACCAGGAACATAAATAAGACCTGTGGACAAACCAAAGCATCCACTTTCCATAATTTCAATAAGTTTTTGTTGAACAATTTTTAAATTTTTCTCTTCCAGATGTATTTTCCCTTCTGAAAAAACAGACATTAAATTACCATGCCCTACAAAAGGAACAACATTTAAAGGAAGAGGCGCCCTTTCTAATTGTTCTATAAATTCATTCCAATTTTCCCATTTATTTTTATCTTTAATTTCTCCTATTACTGCTGAATTTGTACTTAAAAAATACTCTGTTCCTTTTCCAAGTGGCGCCCCTGAAATTCCACAATTCCCAGTTATTTCTGTTGTAACTCCCTGATATGTTTTAGGTAGATATGGACTTTGAAAAATTAAAGCAAAATCATCATGACTATGCATATCAATAAAACCAGGTGAAACAATTTTATTCTCTGCATTAATTATCTTAACTGCCTCTATATTTTCTTTTTCATTTAAAATTATTATTTTATCACCCAGGACACCAACATTAACTTCTCTAAACTCTTTGCCATTTAAAAACACAAGACCATTTTTTATAAGTATATCAACCATTTTCTTCCTCCTTATATTTTAAAAAATCCTCTTTTGAAATGTTCCCACCACTTATTATACAAACAATTTTTTTATTTTTAATATTTAGTTTGTTAAAAAGAACCGCTGAAAAAGATGCAACTCCTGCTGTTTCAGGAACAATATCTGTGTATTTTGAAAGGAAACACAAGCCCTCAATTATTTCATTATCATTTACAAGAACTATATCATCAATATATTTATTTACAATTGAAAAATTTAACTCACCTGGTTTTTTAACAGCAATTCCTTCTGCAATTGTTTTTATTTCTTTAAGTTCACATAATTTTCTCTCGTTTAAAGAAATGAACATAGAAGGAGCACCTTCTGCTTGAACTCCAATAATTTTTACAGAAGGGAAAAAGGACTTTCTTGCAATAAGAAGCCCTGCAATTAAACCACCTCCACCAATCGGAGCAACAATAATATCTACATTCTCTACCTGTTTTATTATTTCAATTCCAACTGTCCCCTGTCCTGCAATAATAAGAGGGTCGTCAAAACCATGAATAAAAGTTATATTATTTTCTTCAGATATTTTTTTTGCATATACATAACTTTCAAAATAACTTTTCCCATATATTTCCACTTCACCCAATTTTTTCAATTTTTCAATTTTAATAGAGGGGGTAATTTCAGGCACTATAACTTTTGAGTATATTCCATAAATTTTTGCAACAGTCGCAACTGCAATTCCATGACTGCCAGAAGAAGCACATATAACTCCTCTTGCTTTTTCATCTTTATTGAGAGAATTGATTTTATTGAAAACTCCTCTTATTTTAAATGCCCCTGTTTTTTGTAAATTTTCAAGTTTGAAAAATATATTATTCCCTATTTGGGTGTTGATTTTTGCATAAGAAATAATAGGAGTTAAATAAATTTTATCAGATATAACTTCATATGCTTTTTTTATATCAATTTCTTTTATTATATCCATTCTTGTTTTAATTTAATTCTTCTTCTAAATCAGTTTTTCATAAATTTTATCATCCTATTTTTACTTATTATTTCCATTGTGTCAACTTCATCAAAAATTTTGACAAAGTTAATACATTAAAATAAACTTATTTACAGCATCAAAAAAGAAAATTTACATACTTTATTTTTTTAAAAAAGAAAAATGGAAAAAGAATTATTATTACCTGAAATAAAAGAACTTATAAAAGAGAAAAATTTCAAAGAATTGAAAGAATTTATGCCTGAATTACATCCTTCTGATATAGCAGACATAATTGAAGACCTTGAAGGAGATGATGGTGCTATATTATTTCGTATTTTACCAAAAGAATTGGCAGCAGATGTGTTTTCTGAATTTGAATCAACAAAACAAGAAGAGATATTAAAACAACTCACGGATAGTCAGATACAACAACTTATTCTTGAACTTGAACCAGACGATAGAATTTCTTTATTTGAAGAATTACCAGGAGAAGTTACAAGGGGTATTCTTAATCTTTTACCCCATGAAGAAAGAAAACAAATTGCTGAAATACTTGCATATCCAGAAAATAGTGTTGGAAGATTAATAACTCCTGAATATATCACAGTTAAACCAAACTGGACAGTTGAAGAGGCACTTCAACATATAAAAAAATTTGGTAAAGATGCTGAAACAATTGATATTATTTATGTTGTTGATGATAACTGGAAATTACTTGATGATGTTCCTATAAGGAAATTCATACTTGCAAATCCAGATGATAAAGTTGATTCTTTGATGGATAAAAAAGTCATTTCAATTTCTGCTTATAAGGACCAGGAAGAGGCAATAAAACTTGTAAAACAATATAATTTAGTAGCACTTCCAGTAACTGACTCAGAAGGAACACTTATAGGAATTGTAACTGTTGATGACCTTATTGATGTTATGGAAGAAGAAGAAACAGAGGACTTTATAAAAATAGGTGGATTGAAAACAGAGGGAAATTTAAATGTAATAACAGATATCGGAGAAGCATCTATTTATAAACTTTATAGAAGTAGAATAAGTTGGCTTTTAATTCTTCTTTTTATGGATATAATTACTGGAAGTATAATCGGCGTCTTTCAAGAAACACTCTCTAAATATGTAGTGCTTGCAACTTTCCTTCCTGTTTTAATTGATACAAGTGGTAATGCTGGCTCTCAGGCAGCAACTTTAATGGTAAGAGCAATTGCTCTTGGCGATGTTAAACTAAACGAGTGGCTAAAACTTATAAGTAAAGAACTC
The DNA here is from genome assembly GCA_035370465.1 of bacterium. Taxonomy (NCBI): domain Bacteria; species bacterium. The sequence continues at coordinate 12,708 of DAOOVW010000027.1, forward strand.
CTTGTTTCAACTGCTCTTGGTTTAACAATGGGAATAGGTATTTCTTTTATGGGAATAATAAGAGGAGGAAGTAAAGTTGCTTTTGTTGTATCATCCTCAATGATTATAAATGTCATAATAGGAAGTTTAATTGGTATTTCTCTCCCTTTCTTATTCACAAAATTCAAAAAAGACCCTGCAACTGCAAGCACTCCTTTAATAACAACAATCGCTGATATAGCTGGAACTTTTATTTACTTCTTACTCGCCACAAAATTCCTTATATAATGCGCCTGGCGCGACTTGAACGCGCAACCATTGGATTCGAAGTCCACCGCTCTATCCAGTTGAGCTACAGGCGCTTCCTTAAATTATACCTTGAATTTCTTATAAAAACATCTGTGTTTCCAGAATATTAATTTACAAAAATAAATCGTTCTTCTCTTAATTACCGAAAATAAAAAGATATTTACACTTGTAAAAATTTATAGTATAATTATTTACAGGTAAGGAGAAAAAAATGAAAAAATTAACTGGAAGACAGAAAGAAATATTAAAATTTATAAAAAATTTTACAGAGAAAAATGGGTATCCACCGACAATTGAGGAAATAATGGGAAAATTTTCTTTTTCAAGTCCAAATGCAGTTATTTCTCATTTATCTGCTCTTGAAAAAAAGGGAATTATAGAAAGAAAAGGAAATATATCAAGAGGAATTATAATTAAAGAGACGGATAAAACATATAATATACCTGTTTTAGGAAATATACCTGCTGGAATTCCTTTAGAGGAGGAAGAAAATATTGAGGGATATTTAACTATTTCTGAAAATCTCCTTTCAAGAGATGAATATTTTGCTTTAAGGGTAAAAGGAGATAGTATGAAAGATGCAGGTATTTTTGATGGTGATTATGTAATTTTAAAAAAAGATAGTGAAATTAAAAATGGAGATATTGTTGTTGCTTATTTAGATAATCAATATACAGTGAAATATTTTTATAAAAAGGATAGTTCTATTGAATTGAGACCTGCAAATAAATTTTATACCTCAATAAAAGTAAATAAAAACCAAAAATTTCAGATAATTGGAAAAGTTAAGGGAGTTTTCAGGAAAATTTTATGAGCACAGAAATAAAAGAAAGAATAGAAGTAAATGCAATATTTACAAAAAATAAATTAAAGATATTGTGGTTCAAATGGAAAGAAAGGAAATATTTTGTCAAAAACATAACTTTTTCATGGAAAAAACATTCAGGAGATAAGGAAATTTATTTGTTTGATTTAAGTAATGGAATAGATGTGTTTGAGATATCTTTTATTCCAGAAAATCTTACATGGTATCTTGAAAAAATATACACCTATTAAAATGGAAAAAACAATTATGCATATTGATATGGACGCATATTTTGCTTCTATTGAACAGGTTACAAACCCTTTTTTAAAAGGAAAACCAATTATTGTTTGTGGTTCATATAAAACAAGGAGTGTGGTATCTTCCTGTTCCTATGAAGCAAAAAAATATGGAATTAAATCTGGTATGAGTGTAAAACAGGCATTAAATTTATGTCCAGATGTTATTATTGTAAGTGGATATCCTGAAAAATATGCAGAAGTATCAAAAGAAATTTTCTCAATTATAAAAATTTTTACTGAAAATATGGAAATATATTCCATAGACGAAGTTTTCCTTGATATTTCAGATATTTATCATTTATATGGAGGGAAAAAACAACTTGCTTTTTCCATAAAGAAAGCAATAAGAGAAAAAACATCTCTCCCCTGCTCTGCTGGAATTGGACCAAATAAACTCATAGCAAAAATTGCCTCCTGTTTATGTAAACCAGATGGAATTAAAGTTGTTGAAAAAGAGGAAGTAGAAAAATTTATTTGCGACCTGCCCGTTGATAAAATACCTGGAATTGGAGAAAAAACTAGAGAAAAACTTGAAGAATTTGGAATAGAAAAGTGTAAAGATATAAGAAAAGTTGGAAAAGAATTTTTAGTTGAAAAATTTGGAATAATTGGTGAGATAATATATAAAAAAAGTTTTGGTATAGGAAGTCAGGAAATAATAAAAATTCATCCACCTGCAAAATCAATTGGACATTCTTATACATTGCCTTTTGATACTTCTAATAAAGAAATTATAAATATAATTCTTTTCAAATTGTCTTATAAAGTGGCAGAAAGAATGAGAAGTGAAAATAAGCACGGGAAAGTAATTACTATATCATTAAGATTTGATGATTTTTCTTCAATTACAAAGAGAAAAAAATTTGTAGATATTCCAGCAGATGGAAAAGTAATTTTTAAAATAGGCAGTTTTATTTTAGAAGAAATAAAGATTGAAAAGAGAATAAGAGCAATTGGAATAACTGTTGGAGAAATTTTTGATTTTAACTATGACTATCTTTTTAAAAGAGAAAACAGGAGAGAATATCTTTTTCATAAAATTGACGATATAAATAATAAGTTTGGAGAAAAGACTATATTCCCGGCAGTTTTATTACTTGAAAAAAATTTAGAAGTGGAAAAAACACATTCTTTTGTTATGTGGAAATTTCAGAAAAAAGATTAGGGAAACTAAATTCAAAATTTCTCTGATTACCTATTCCCCTATTATTTTTATCAAAACTCTCTTTGGTCTTCTTCCATCAAATTCACCATAAAATATCTGCTCCCATGGACCAAAATCAAGTTTCCCATCAGTTATCGCCACAACTACTTCTCTCCCCATAATTTGTCTTTTCATATGGGCATCTGCATTATCTTCACCAACATTATGAGCATATTGAGACACCGGTTGATGAGGAGCAAGTTTTTCAAGCCATTTCTTAAAATCATTATGTAGACCTAACTCATCATCATTTATAAAAACACTGGCAGTTATATGCATCGCATTTACAAGAACAATTCCTTCTTTAATTCCACTTTTATCAATTGCTTTTTGCACTCTCTCGGTAATATTTATAAACTCTACTTTCTCTTTCGTATTAAACCATATTTCTTCTCTATGTGTTTTCATTTTATCCTTTGTCATTATCATTTTATATTTTATATTCCCTGTGTCAAATAAGTTGACACAGGACAATTATTTATCTATAATATTTTAGGGTCTCAGAAATTAATAATTTTTGGAAAATACAAGAAATAAATATGTTTAAACCAGGAGGAGAAATGAAGAAGATAACTGTTTTTGTGATTTGTCTTTTATTTTTTATTTCTTCAAATCTTTTTGCTTTATCAAAAGAATCTCTTGTTGAAAGAATTAAAATGGCAGAAAAATTACTTGATGATTTTACGACTGCTCCTGATAGACAAATTCCACAGGAATTAATCAACCAGGCAGAAGGAATTATTTTTATGAAACAATATAAAGGTGGCTTTGTACTTGGAGCAAAAGGAGGAAATGGAATAATTCTTGCAAAAGACAGAAATACAGGAAAATGGAGTGCCCCTGCTTTTGTCTCTAATGTTGAAGGGAGTTTCGGATTTCAAGCAGGTGGTCAATCAATTGAAACAATTGTTTTAATAATGAATAAAGAAGGACTTGATATGCTTCTTAAATCAAGAGTAAAAATTGGAGTTGACATTTCAGCAGCAGCAGGTCCTTATGGTAGAGATGCAGCAGCACAACTTGGAGCAGGAGTTGGTCTCCTTATATATTCAAGGGCAAAAGGACTTTATGCCGGTGCTTCAATAGAAGGTGGATTTCTTGCAATTGATGAAGAAGCAAATCAAATTTTCTATGGGAAAGATGTTAAAGTAAGGGACATTTTAATAAGAAGAACAGTAAAAATACCAGAAGAGGCAAAAACACTCATACAGAAACTTGAAAATTATGCACAAATTACTGAATAACTGTTTAACTTCCCTTTAAGGAATTTTTAATTTCTGCCCAACATAAACTGTATCATTCTTTAAATTATTTAGTTTTTTTATAGCACTGATCGTTGTATTATGCTTTCTTGCAATTTCACTAAGATTATCTCCTTTTTTAACAATATAATATTTTACATCAGAAGATAGTTCTTTAGATACTTCTTTTGAAGTTTCTTTTTCAGAAATTTGTGTTGTTCCACTCTGTGAAATTTTATTTTTAAGAAAATAAATCTCACTTTCATGCTTTGTTAATTCATCAAGAAATATCTTTGAATTTTTGTTTAATAGTTCTTCAAGTTCTGAATATTTTAATGTATTATCACTTATAATTTCTTCCTGTGATTTCTTTAAAACAGATAAATCCTTCTGCATTAAAGTAAGAGAACTGTTTAATGTTGCAATAGAAGAAATAATATCTGTATATGTCTTTTTGAGTGAATCTATGTCTCTCCTCACTTCTATGGTATTTTTTTCTATATTATCATTCTGTTGTTCTACCTTTTTTTCAAAGTTATAATTTACTTCATCTATTTTTCCCTTTATTAGATTAACTTCTTTTTCAATAGTTGAAATTCTTTCTAAAATTATTGCCTGGTCTTTTTTAAATGATTCAACTTTTACATTAAGGTTGTCAATTTTATTATTATAGTCATTTTCAATTTCTTTAAACTTATCTGCTATTGCTTTTGAAGTTAAATATAAATCCTGCTCAACAGAAGTAACCTTTTCTTTTACTGTACCAACATCTTCTTTTGTTGCAATTGACTGACAACCGGCAAAAATAAAGGGTAAGAATAATAAAAGTAATAATTTCTTTTTCATTTTACAATTTTAAATTCACATCTTCTATTTTTTGCCCATGCTTCTTCACAATGACGAGGGTCTGCTGGGTTGTCTTCTCCATAACTTACAGTATAAAGACGACTTGGAGAAATTCCATAGTTAATTAGAAAATTTCTTGCACTTAATGCTCTCTGTTCACCAAGAACTAAATTATATTCCCTTGTCCCTCTTTCATCACAATGTCCTTCAATAAGAATTTTTACTTCTGGATTTGCTTTTAAATAATCTCCTATTTTCTTTAATTTTTCTATTGAGTCCTGCTTTAAATCATATTTATCAAAATTAAAATAAATATTTTCAAATATTGCCGCAACTTCTCCTTCTGGTTTCTCTACTTTTGCACCTTCAGATAATTTTTGAGGTGGTACTTCTTCACCAACAGCAACTTTAACTTCTTCTTTCTTCTCTTCTACTTTTGGTTTTTCAACTGGTTTTTCAATTTCTTCAATCACTTTGCTAATTGGAGTCGCTTCTTTAACTTCTTCTTTTTTAACCTCTTCTTTCTTGGCTTCTTTTTTCCTTCCAGGACACTGACAACTCGCAAAAAGTACCGCTACTAAAAAAACTAAACCAAACTTTAAATATTTCATCATACCCTCCTTTTTAAGGAATTATATATTTCACTTTTTTTATTATTATATTCTTCACTTTTTAAATTGTCAAATTTTTTAAAATTTTTCCCAATCAGGACTGAAAGTATCATATTTAAAATTAGTAAGGTCTCTTGTTTCCCCTGTAAAAACATCTATTATACATATTTTTGATGGATATATATTCACTTTTGAAAAAACAATATGTCTGCTATCTGAAGCCCATGAAATTGTTTCACTGCCAGAAGAATTTGATAATATTTTTGTTTTATTTGTTTTTACATCAAAAATTGCAATTTTATAATCACCAGTTCTAACAATATATGCAATATAATTCCCATCCGGAGACCATTTAGGTGATGTTGAGTACGAGAACTCATAACTTATTCTTTTTACTCCAAATCCATCCGAATCCATAATAAAAATTTGGGGTGTTCCATATTTGTCAGAAACAAAAGCAATTTTTTCACCATCAGGAGAAAATGAAGGAGAACTATCAACCCCTTTATAATTTGTTAATCTTCTTATTATTTTCCCATCAATTGTTGCTAAATAAATTTCTGGATTACCTGATTTACTTAAAACAACTCCTAAAATATTTTTTTGCTTACAGGGTGCTACACATGCATTCAAACCAGGGTACTGGAAAATTGTTTCTTCTTTTCCTGTATTAAAATCATATTTTGCAATTTCAGGATAATTATTTTTGTAAGAAACAAAATAAAATCCACTTCTATCACCTGTCCAAACTGGAAAATTAACAAGAAAATTAAAATTAGTAATTTGCTTTAAATTCCTGCCATCATAATCACAAACATATATTTGATATTTTCCAGTTTTATTTGCAACAAAAATAACTCTACTCTGGGCAATTCCTGGCTTTCCAGTAAGAAATAAAACAATATCATCGTTAACAACATGAGCAAAATAAAAGGGGTCTTTCAAAATATTATAATTTTTCCTAAAAAGTTCTTGTTCTTCTAAATTATCAAAAACAGAGACAACAATATTTCCCTTTTCATTTTTAACCGAAATTATAATATTTACTGGAAAGTCCTGTTTACTTTCCTCAATATCTTCAACAAAATTTTCACTTTTGATATTAAAATATCCAGAATAAAAAAGGTCTTTACTCAATGTATTTGAAAAATTTTCCCAGTAGTTATTTTTTTCAATTTGAAAAAGTAAAACAACCTCTGCTTTTTGAGTAAAATCCTTTGTTATTTGAAGAAAAACTTGTGGAACAGAAAAACACGGCATTATAATTAAGAAAAAAAACAAAAGAAATTTTCTCATTACCCCTCCTCTTTTTTAAACTCTATTGTCACTTCAAGATACTCCTCTTTTATTTCCTCAGGAAATGGAGGAATATTTTTTGTAGATTTTATCGCACTTTCTGCTGACTTGTCAAATGGTTTGTACCCAGAACTTTTTTCAATTCTTAAATTAGATATTTCTCCATTTTTATAAATCCTAAAAGAAATTATTGTAGAAAAGTCACCAATAATGTTACCAAAGTTCCAGTTTTCTTCAATCTTATTTTTCAAAAGTGATATATACCAGGAAGGTATATCATTTGAAATTCTTAAATTCTCTAAATTTAATGATGTAGAAAAAAGAGTTGACATATCTTCTTGGCTTATTTCCTGTTTAATATTTGTTTTATTGCTACTACCTTTTGTATTAGAACTACTTATTTCTCGATTTCCAATTTTGCTTAAAAGTTCTTTTTTATATTCATCAGCATTAAAAGAAGATGTCTTACTACTTGGAGAAATTTCACCAGCAGAAGAACTTTTCCTCCCTGAAGAACCTTTTTTTTCAGAAGAAATTTTTGTTTTTTCTTGATATTTTTCTTTTACCTCTTTTTTTACTTCTTTTTCCTCTTCAGTTTTATAATTTTCTCCAACAGGGGTGTTAATTACCTGCATAACTCCCGGAATATCAACTATCTGTACAAAAAAAACATTCTCTTTCCTCTTCATATTTACAGAAGAAAAAATCAAAAAAACACCCGCAACGATATGAATTACAACAGATAATAAGAAACTCCTTTTTTTTACTTTACCTGTGTCGCCAAACCTACTTTCTCTATTTCGCATTCCTTTATTATATCTAAAACTTTAATTATGTTATTATAAGAGACATCTTTATCACCTTTAACAATTACAGAAATACCTGTCCCTTTTTTTTCTTTTAATTCCTTATATAGGTCTCTTAATGTAATTTTTGTACTTCCCAAATAATATGTTTCATCTTTTGCAACAGTTATAACTACACTCTTTTCTACTTCTACTTTTGATGGAGATGATTCTGGCAATTTAACTTCAATCCCCTGTTCAATTAAAGGTGCCATCATCAAAAGCATTATTACAAGATTTAAAGCAACATCAACAAGATTTGTAATACTTATATTTGAAAGTATAGAACTATTTTTATTATCAAAATAGTTATTCATTTTTAATTTTCAAATAATTTAAAATATCTCCTGTTATACTGAACATATCTGTTTTAATTTTTTCTGTTTTATCCTGAAAATAATTATAACCAACTGCTGCTGGAATTGCTACAAGCAATCCATAAACAGTAGTTATAAGTGCTTCTGCAACTCCTGATGAAATTACTCTGGTAGAAGCAGAACCAGTAGCAGCAATATTATTAAATGCCATTAGAAGTCCCCAAACAGTTCCTAGCAATCCCAGAAAAGGTGCAATAGAAGTAATTGTTGCAAGAAAAGAAAGGTCTGTTTTTAATTTATTTGATTCAATAAAAATTATTTTTTCAATCTCTTCTTCCTTAATATCCCCCTTTTTATCAATTATCCTTTTACATTCCTTTAAAACAAAAAAAAGAGGGCATTTAATAACTATAATTTTTTTACCATAAGTAATTATATCTTTCATAATATTATTTTTTCTTTCAACACTCCTTAAATAAAAAAATTTATAGAACATAATATACCAGGAATATATTGAAAGAAAAAGAAGAATAACAATATCAAGTTTTCCAGCCCAATCAGATAATTGCCAGGAAGAAACCCATATATTACCCATATTTACTCCTATTCCTCTTTCTTTTAACTCTTTTCTTTATTCCACCAGTTTATCCATTCTTCTCTAGCTTCAAAATTTTTATTTGTTATTTTTTTCAAAACATATATTAAATTTTTTTCAATTGTTTTATTCAACTCTATATAAGGATGTTTATCTTCAAGAACCTGAAAAATATATTCTAAAGATGGCTTTCCTATTTTTATTATTGCTTCTATTGCCTCTTTTGCAGGAGAAGTCCATACCCCTTTTCCATCATATTTACACCATGTAAACTCCTCATCATCAAGTAATAATATAAGAAAAGACACTGACCTGCTATTTTTAATTTCAGAAAGGTTATATGCACCAAGAGTTCTTTTATTAACATCAACAGAAAATGTCTTATAGACATTACTTCTTACCGGCTCTTTTAAACCATCAAATTTTTCTTCACCATAAAGAAGTCCAATTATAATAACAAAAATAAAAAATATTTTTTTCATTTTTTCATTTTACCACAATTTTAAAAATCCCAAAATTTATTTCAGAAAATCTTTAATTTTATTTATTAAAATGATAAAATATAACTATGGGAAAAAAACTAATTATTTTAATTTTCTACTTTGCTTTTATACCCTCAATTTTTTGTTTAAGTAAAGAAGATTACAATGTAATTCTCAAAAGGAATATCTTTACAACTCCCTATATTGAAGAAAAAGAGATAAAAAAAGAAAGTATATTGAAACCACCACCTCCACCATCATTAAACACTCTTATAAAAGCAAAAGGAGTTATATTGATAGGAGAAACTGGGTATGGAATTGTTGAAGTGAAAGGTAAAGATATTATTGTAAGAAAAAATGAAAAAATACTTGGTGCAGAAGTAGTCAAAATAGAAAATGATTCTATTGTATTCTTTTATAATGACAAAGAAGAAAAATTACAAATTGAAAAAATTACAGAAAAAGGGAATTTTGTGAAAGCAACTCCTGAAATAAATGTTAAAATAGAGGAAAATATAAACACTAATAAAGAGGAGAAAGAAATATCTCAGCCAGAATTTAAAGAACCAGTTGTAGTTGATTTTGAAAAAACAATTTCAGAATTGAAAAACGATAAGGATTTGTTTAACAATGTGAATATCATCCCAAATATAGAAGAAGGGAATGTTAATGGTTTTAAAATAAATAACTTACCTGAAAATAGTATTCCATTTCAATATGGTTTAAGAAATGGAGATATAATTTATAGAGTAAATGGTATTGTAATTAATAGCATGCCAAAAGGACTTGCTGTTTATAATCAAATAGTCAAAAGTGGGACAAAAACTGTTACAGTAGAGGTTATAAGAAATGGAAGTCCAGTTGTTTTTTCATATACATTGAAATGAAATATCCTCAGGAAAGTTAAAAAATTTCAACCCCAAAAAGGAGTATGTTATTATTGAAGAATTATTAGTAAAAAACAAATGTAAAAAAATGAAAGAAGCAATTTTCTGGAAAAAAGAAAATGACAAAATAAGATGTGCACTCTGTAATCATTTCTGTTTGATAGGAGAAGGGAAAACAGGTTTATGTGGAGTTCGACTTAATAAAACCGGCGTTCTTTATTCACTTGTTTATGGCAAGACAGTTGCAGAACATATTGACCCAATTGAAAAAAAACCCTTTTTCCATTTTTTGCCTGGTTCTTTTTCTTATTCAATAGCAACTGTTGGATGTAATTTCTTCTGTCCGTATTGCCAGAATTATGAAATATCACATCCACAAGAAATATTTTACACAAATCAAACAACCCCCGAAGAAATTGTAAATAAATCATTATCTTCTAACTGCAAGTCAATTTCTTATACTTATACAGAGCCAACTGTTTTTTTTGAACTTGCTTTTGATACATCTAAAATTGCAAAACAAAAAGGTATTAAAAATAATTTTGTGACTAATGGATATATGAGTAAAGAAGCACTAAAAACAATATCTGAATTCCTTGATGCAGCAAATGTTGACATTAAAGGAGATGAGGACTTTTACAAAAAACTCTGTAAAACAAAACAAAAATATGTGATTGACAATATATCTCTTATGAAAGAACTGGGAATATGGGTTGAAATTACTACTTTAATCATTCCTGAATACAATGATAGTGAAAAACAACTTAAAGACATAGCAAAAATAATTAAAGATATTGATATTGCAATTCCCTGGCATGTAACAAGATTTTACCCAACATACAAAATGTCAGACCACTATCCTGCATCTATTGAAAAAATAAAAAGAGCAAGAGAAATTGGATTTGAAACGGGACTGAAATATGTTTATACAGGGAATATTTACATTGAAAAAGGAGAAAATACATATTGTCCCTCCTGTAAAAAACTTCTCATAGAAAGAAGCGGATTTTCAATTTTAAAAAACAATATAAAAAATAGTAAATGTTGTTTTTGTTCTGAAAGAATTGATGGTGTCTTTTAATAACTTCAAAAAATAAGGTATAATTACAAACATAATTAAAAATTCGGGCGGTTAGCTCAGTGGCAAGAGCGCTACCCTTACAAGGTAGATGTCGCAGGTTCAAGTCCTGCACCGCCCACTAAAACTGGTAAAAACGGATATAATGTTGAGAACATTGAAAGTAATAATAACTCCTGCGGCTGAAAAGGTATGGGAAAAAACTTTTTCCCATATTTATAA
>DAOOVW010000028.1 GCA_035370465.1 bacterium
TCATAAGTTCCTCCATCTCCACCAAAGGCAACAAAAACAACATCTTCAATATTTATTTTCCCCTGTTTTTTTAATGACCTATATGCTGCCTCAATTCCACTTATTGTTGCTGCAACATTTTCAAAAGCAGAGTGTATCCATGGAACATTCCATGCAGAAAATGGGAAAATTGTGCTTGCTACCTCTAAACAGCCAGTTGCATTTGCAACAATTACCGGTTTGTCAATTGCAAGCATAACCTGTCTTGCAGTAATACCTGCTCCACAACCAGCACATAACCTATGTCCTGAAACAAATTTTTCATTTCTTTTTGAAAGTTGTTTTAAACTTGGCATTTTTGCCTCCTATTCTCTTACTCCAATGTATTTTAATGTGAATTCTTTTTTCCCTGTACTTGAAATTTTTAAAAGTTCATCAAAAATATCTCTTATATCCTCTAATTTTACATCTCTTCCACCTAATCCATAGACAAAATTAACCAGTGTTGGTCTTTTTTCATAATGATAAAGAGAAGATGAAATTTCAGAATAAAGAGGTGAAACAAAACCAGACATTCCTTCAACTCTTTCTACAACTCCAAGAACTTTTAATTTAGATAGAACTTTTGCTATTTCTTCTGCTGGAAAAGGTCTATAAACTCTTAATTTTAAAAGTCCAACTTTTTTCCCTTCTTTTCTCATCTGGTCAACAACTTCTTTTGCAGTTCCAGTAGTTGAGCCAATTATAACAATCCCAACTTCTGCATCATCCAATTTGTATTCTTCAAAAAACCCATAATATCTTCCAAACTTATCTCCAAACTCTTTCCCTATTTCTGGAATAATTTTCAAAGCATTTTTCATTCCTTCTGCCTGTTGTCTTTTATGTTCAAAATAATAGTCCTGTAAGTCAAGAGCACCAATTGTTATTGGTTTGTTTTCAATTAAACTCTTAATTAAATTATCCCTTTCAGGAGGGATGCCAATAAATTCTTTAACCTGCTCATCTGTAAGTATCTCCAATGTTTCTAAACAATGACTTAAAATGAACCCATCAGTAGTTACCATTGCAGGAAGTTTAACATCAGGATGTTCGGCAATTCTTAATGCCTGAAAAATATTATCATATGTTTCCTGAACATTTTCAGAATAAATCTGTATCCATCCAGAATCTCTTGCTCCAAATGTATCTGAGTGGTCACAGTGGATATTTATTGGGGAAGAGAGAGTACGATTAACAACTGCCATTACAATTGGTAATCTCAATCCAGAAGCAATATAAAGCATTTCCCACATTAAAGCAAGTCCCTGTGAAGAAGTCCCTGTCATTGCTCTTGCCCCAGAAGCAGATGCACCGATACATGCACTCATTGCAGAATGTTCACTTTCAACTGCAACAAATTCCGTATCAACAAGTCCATCTGCAACAAATTGAGAAAAAATCTGGACAATTTCAGTTGCTGGAGTAATTGGATAAGCAGCAACAACATCAGGATTAATTTGTCTCATACCTTCAGCAAATGCCTCATTTCCTGTCTTTGCAACTATGTTTTTTGTTTTTTCCATCTCTTTCTCCTTTTATTTTCAAGTCAAAACTGTTCTATTTCCATTTTTCCCTAAATTAAACAGGGTTTTAAAAGAAATGAGATAATATGATTTTGATATATATTTTTGATAAAAGGATATAATAAAACTTTTAATTTGTCAAATTTTTAGATAAAATAGAAGTATGGAAAAAGAAATAAAAAAAGTTATTGAAGAAATTGAATTATGCCTTGCGAATATAAAAAAAGAGTACTTTGAAATTTTAGAGAAAAATTTAAAAGAAAATAAAAAGATATTTATATGTGGAGTTGGAAGAAGTGGACTTGTTGGGAAAATGTTTGCTATGAGATTAAGACAAATTGGATATGAAAGTTATGTAGTTGGAGAAACAATTACTCCATCATCTTCAAAAAATGACTTAGTTATTTTTATTTCTTATTCAGGAGAAAAACAATATAATATTGAATTAGCAAAAAGAATAAAAAAAGAAGGAACAAAAATTTTAGTAATAAGTTCCCAGAAAAAAAGTTCTCTTTCTGAAATTTCTGACTTTAAAATTTATATACCGAACAAAAATTCAGTCCAGTTTGGAAATTCTCTTTTTGAACAATGTGTTTTTATTTTCTTGGAGTCATTTATTCTTTATTTAAGAGAGAAATATAAAATAAGCGAGGAGAAATTTAAAAAAGGGCATACAAATTTAGAATAAATTATGATAAAATTTTGAAAATGAAAATAGGAATAATTGGTTTTGGTAATATGGGCAGTATTTTTGCTGAGAGTTTTTGTTCATATGGGTATTTTAAAAAAGAAGATATATTTGTTTCTGATAAAGATAAAAATAAAATCTCAATTGCAAAAAGAAAAGATTATAGAATAGAAACAAATACTGAATTGGCAAAAAAAACAGATATTATTCTTTTAGCAATAAAACCAGATGATATAGAAAAAGTTATTGAAGAAATAAGTGGATTTCTGGATAGAAAAAAACTCTTAATTTCAATAGCAGCGGGAGTAAAAATAAAAAAAATTGAGGGGAAATTAAAAAATAAAAATCCTGTAATAAGAGTTATGCCAAACTTAAACATTAAGGTAAAGGCAGGAATAATTGTCTATTGTAAAGGGAAAAATGCAAAAGAGAAAAAATATGATGTCTTTCTTAAAAAAATTTTTTCTCCATTAGGACTTGTTTTACAGATGCCAGAAAATAAATTTGATACAATAACTGCTATTTCAGGTAGTGGTCCTGGTTTTATTTTTTATATTGCGGATGTGCTTACAAAAATATGTGAAAAGAAAAAAATAGAAAGAAAAAAAACAATTTCTCTTGTGAAAACGCTTTTTTATGGAAGTGGGAAACTACTTTTCTATTCAAATGAAACACCAGAAGAGTTAAAAGAAATGGTCTGTTCTCCAAAAGGAACAACCATAGCGGGAATTGAAATTTTTGAAAAGAATAAATTTCCTGATATTTTTCAGAAAGTAATAGAGAAAAGTGAAAAAAGAAGTAAAGAGCTTTCAAAGAATAGTAAAAAATAAAATTTTAGTATAACAAAAGGGGAAAAAAAATACTCCTTCCCTTACTAAGGTTTACCCGTCTATCTTTGTAGAGGGGAAGGTTAGGCTCGCCCGTTGGGTCCTCGCTTTTGGCTACGGATCCTGTGGACTATGCCCGAGGGATGGATTTATTTAAATCCCCCTTCATCCCCCTTTTTCAAAGTGGGAAGTATCACTCCTTCCTTTATAAAAGGAAGGACGGGATGGATTGTCTTACACAGAAGGGTTTAGAGTTTTGCTCACAGACCATCCCTACACCGAAGCGATAAGTTATGCTTACGGGATTTTAGAAGAGGTATGCTTATACAATTTTGAGAGAACTTTTAAAAACTTATCCAAAGGATCCTTCGGATAAAAACTTTAATCAATTTTGGTAAAACCTATTATAACATAGGGGGAAAAAATGAGTGAATGGGAAAAAGTTAACAAGGCAGTTGAGTATATAAGGAGTAAAAGTAAAGTAGTTCCTGAAATTGGTATAATACTTGGAACTGGACTTGGAGAATTTGGTAAAACAATAGAAGATGTAATTGTAATTCCATATAAAAACATACCTGATTTTCCTGTCTCAACTGTTGAATCACATGAAGGGAACCTGTTAATTGGGAAAATAGGAAATAAAAATGTTGTTGCAATGCAGGGTAGATTTCATTTGTATGAGGGATATAGTGCAGTTCAAATATCTTTTCCCATAAGGGTAATGAAACAATTGGGTATAAAGACATTATTTGAGTCAAATGCTTCGGGAGGGTTAAATCCTTTATTTGAAAGAGGGGACATTGTAATAATTACAGACCATATAAACCTTACAGGATATAATCCATTGGTAGGTGAAAATGATGAAAGATTTGGACCAAGATTTCCTGATATGAGTAATCCTTATTCAAAAAATTTGATAGAGTTAGCAGAAGACATAGCAATTGAAAATAAAATTAAAATTAAAAAAGGTGTGTTGGTTGGACTTTTAGGACCCAATTTAGAAACAAAAGCAGAATATAGGTTTTTAAGATTAATTGGGGCAGATATGGTTTGTATGTCAACTGTTGTTGAAGTTATTGCAGCAGTTCATTTGGGATTAAATGTTTTTGGCGTTTCTGTAATTACGGATATGGGACTACCTGATGCTTTAAAACCACTTACTTTTGATGAAATAGTTGAAATAGCAAATTCTTCTGAACCAAAGTTGACAAAATTATTTAAAAACATTATAATAAATTATTAAAATGAAAAATAAAAAAATAGAAGAAAATTCGAAAAAGAAGAAAAGAGTTACAATAAGATGCAGGAAATGTTTAATTATTGATAGTTATGATGAAAATGAAAAATGCTGTCATCATTGTGGAAGTATCCTTTTTAAAAAAGTTGATGAGGTTTAGAATCTTATTGAAAGAGAGGTGAAACAATTAAATGAGTGATTTTGACAGAATTTTTAGACAATTTAAAAGAGATGTTGAAAAAGAAAGAATAATTAAAGAGGTAAAAAAGAGAGAATTTTACGAAAAACCAAGTCAAATAAGAAGGAGAAAAAAAGCAAGAAAACACAGACCTCAATCACAATATTCAAGACAAAGAACTTATTAGACAGGTAAGAAGGAAAATGATGAGTGAATATTTATACATTGACTTTAAATCCAAGTGTTGATTATTCTTTTTATGTTCCCGAAATAAAGTTTGATGATATTAACAGAATAACTCACCAGAGAATTGACCCGGGAGGGAAGGGTGTTAATATAGCAAGAATGCTTTTAAAATTAGGTGAACAATCAATTCCTATAACTTTCTGCACAAAAGACAATTCAAATATATACCCAAAAATTCTTGAAAAAGAAGGACTTATTCCTATTTATATTAAAATAAAAGAAAAAATAAGAAATGTTTATAATTTTATTTCTGAAAAAGGTGAAATTTTAAGATTTAATGAAAAAGGGCCAAAAATAAGTTATGAAGAAAAGAAACAACTCTTTAAAAAAATTATGTGCTTGAATTATAAAAAGGGAGATATAATTGCAATTAGCGGGAGTTTACCATCTGGTTTTAAAAAAGATACATATAAAATAATTTTAAATAAGTTAAAAAAATTTCAACTAATAACTTTTGTTGATGCAGACGGAGATGTTTTAAAGTATGCTGTTGAAAGCAGTCCATACATAATAAAACCAAACTTATGGGAATTAGAAAGATGTATGGGTGAAAAAATAAAAAATGGGAGAAAATTAGTCAGTGTTGTTGGTAATTTATTAAATAAAAATATATCAATTATAATTTTAACTCTTGGAGAAAAAGGGACTTTTGTATTTACAAAAGAACAAATACTTTATGGGAATGTGCCAAAAGTTAAAGTTAAAAGTTCGGTTGGTTGTGGAGATGCTTTTATTGCTGGATTTTTATTTTCTTTGAAAAACAATAAGAATTTAAAAGATTGTTTAAGATACGCAATTGCATGTGGAACAGGTAAAGCAAAACAAGAGGGAACAAAAATGCCAGATAAAAAGGAAGTTATGGGTATATACAATAAGACGACTATTTTTGATGTTGATTATGACTGGGTTTTGAAAAATTTTGTCCCTTGAAAGTAAGAAAAGTTATATAACCAATTATTGCCTGTATTATAATAGAAAACAAAACAATTAAAGAAAGGGCAAATGCCTTTTCTTCTCCTAAATAATTTTTAAAAAAGAAAACATATGTAAATTCTCTTACTCCTACTCCACCTATTGAAGGGATAATTGTAGAAACCCAGATAAGAGGAGTATAAATAAAAAATATAGATAAAGGTAAATATTCTTTAATTAAACCAACGGCAACAAAAAAATTTCCCACCACTGAAAGAAATTGGAGAAAAAAACTCATAATAAGTGAAAAAAATATTGTCTTTTTTTCCTTGAAATAAAAATTAAATAGCGAATAAGTAGTCCTCAATTTTTCATCAAAAGATGATGGAAGTATTTTCCCAATAGGGTTATAAAGTTTTTTAGCAAAATTTCTATAACTCAAAAAGAAATAGAAAAAAAGTGTAATGCCAGTCAGAGAAAAAATGAAAATTTTTACTCTCTGGTCATTAATTTGTGAAAAAAATAAAGCAAAAGTCCCCATAGTTAAAATTGTAATAGCACCAATAAATCTATCAATAAGTACTGAAATTGCAGGCAACATTTTTTTCTCATCGTCCTTAATAAGGTAGAAAATTTTAACTGCATCTCCCCCAGATGATGTTGGTAGAAACATATTGAAAAAAAGTCCTATCATAGTTAATTTCCAGATATACATTACAGGTTTTTTCTTACCTAAATAAATATTAACAATTAAAAAATATCTAAAAGCAATAAGAAAGGAAGTCCCAATAAAAATAAAAAGTCCTGTTAATACAAGAAAATTATTTGAATTTTTAAAAATTTCAGAAAGAAGTGAAAGGTTTATTTTTTTAAGGACAATAAATAAAAAAATACCACTTATAGATATTTTTAATAGCAGTGAGATTACTTTTTTCATTTGTATATGTTCAATGAATTCCGTTAGTAAGGCACAGAAATTAAAGATATTTCCCCTCATCTTTCTTCTCCCCCAGAGGAGAAGAAAATAAAAAAGGCAGTAAAATCCCCTCTTTCCTATCTTTTCCCTCTCCCCTTTGGGGAGAGGGAAAGGGTGAGGGGGGAATGCACCAACTCAGAGGCACAAGGAAGTATCTTTAGTCGGTTTTACAAAGAAAGGGAATAAAAATTCTATCCTTTGTTAACTGATAAGTAATTCCCCTCTTTAGGGGGGCTTTTTTCAGCAAACACTACTGGAGTTAAAGTGAATTTTGCTTTGTTTTACCTCTGTGCCTTTGTGTCCAATGGATCCTGCGATTTATCCCTTCCCTTGATATTCTTTTACTTTGTGCTTTTCAGACAACATAGTTGACTGAGTCTTTTATTTAGATTTAAGCAATTTCAGATATTTTTCACCAAATTCATTTGCAGCAGCAGGACCATTTCCTGTAATTATAGAACCATCAACTTCAACATTTTTATCTGACCAGACCGCTCCTTTTTCTTTTAATGTTTTTTCATAAGAGGGCCAGCATGTTGCTTTTTTACCTGAAAGAAGCCCTGCATTTGCTAAAATTACAGGTGCAATACATATTGCTCCAACAATCTTGCCTTTATTATAAAATTCATTTGCTATTTTTAAAGTTGTCTGGTTATTAAAATATACTGAGGCACCACTTCCTCCAACAAAAATAACCCCATCATACTCATTAACTTTAACATCTTCTAATGATATATCAACTTTTACTTTACTACCAAGCATACCTTTTGCAATTCCAGTTTTATATGAAGCAACAACAATTTTATAACCACTATTTTCAAGTATTTTTCTTGGTTTTGCATATTCCTCATCCCTGAACTGGTCAAAAGCAATTATCATTAAAATTTTATTAGTTGTTTCTGAATGCAAAAATGAAGTAAGAAAAAGAAAAACAACAAACATTCTTAAAATTTTCATTTTATCCCCCTCTTTTTGGCGGCGGTTCTACCAAAATTGGTTAATATCTTTTATAATGCCTTTCTTTGTCTTTTAATGTTTTTATAAGTATTTATTTATATCCCTTCCCCTTTTTTCTTTCTTCCCTCTCCCCTTGGGGGAGAGGGAAAGGGTGAGGGGGGCTTGTGTTCTTTCTTCCTCTTTTATCTTCCTTTTATAAACCGACTAAAGTTGCTTACCTTGTTTCTCAGAGTTGGTGCTTGATTTCCCCCTTTGTAAAAGGGGGTAGGGGGATTTTTATTTCCCATTTCTCTTTCATCTAATTTTTTGATACTACCTAAAATTTTTATTGTTTTTTTATATTGTCTTTTATTTTATGTAATACCCCATTTATAAATTTTGGTGAGTCCTCTGTTCCATATTTTTTTGCTATTTCTATTGCTTCATTTATTGAAACCACAGCAGGTATTTTTTCTTCAAAAAGTAATTCATAAGTGCCTATTCTTAAAATATTTCTATCTATAACACCCAATCTATTAAAATCCCAGTTGACAATTGTAGAAGAAATGTTTTTATCAACATTTTCTTTATTTTCAAAAACCCCTTTTACAATTTTCTCTGCAAAATTTTTAACATCCTGTTCTTCATCCCCATTCATAAGCCAATATTCATCAATTAAATCAAGCGGGTTCTCATCCCTTATATCAGCCATATACAAAATTTTCAAAGCATGCTCTCTACCTCTTCTTCTTTTCATTTAATTTTCAAGTTTTCCTCTACACAAGGTCCTCCAGACCAGGTCTGGAGAAAGTATTACTTAATTTTTGAAGATAGGTCTATCATTTCAATTGCTGAAAGTGCTGCTTGCCATCCCTTGTTTCCCATTTTTGTTCCTGCTCTTTCTATTGCTTGCTCTGTGCTATCAGCAGTTATAACTCCAAATATAACAGGGACTTTGTTTTCCATATTAAATTGGGTTATTGCTTTTGATATTTGTGATGCAACATAATCGAAATGAGGTGTTTCCCCTCTTATAACAGCAGAAAGACAGATTATAGCATCATATTTTTTTTCGGAATTTAAAATTTTACTGATAGCATATACACTTTCTACTGTTCCAGGAACCCATATAACTTCAATATTTTTTTCATCTCCATTATGCCTGACAATACAATCAATTGCGCCATCAAGCAACTTTTTTGTAATAAACTCATTAAATCTACTAACAACAATCCCAAACTTTTTGTCTCTGGCATCTAAATTCCCTTCTATTGTTTTCATATCTCCCCCTTTCTAATTTTCAGGTTCTGTCAAAATTGGCTATAGCTTTTATAATCCTTTTCTTTGTCTTTTAAGGTTTTTATATGTCTTTATATTTCCCCTCATCATAATCTTCTCCCCACAGGGGAGAAGAAAAAAGGAAGGGAGCATTTCCTCTCTTTCCGCCTCTCCCCTTTTTCTTTCTTCCCTCTCCCCACCGGGGAGAGGCTCGTTTATGAATCTACGCCCGAGGGGTTAGGGTGAGGGGGGTTTTCATCTCTTTTTTCATCTATTTTTTGACACTACTAAATCTCAAATGATTTTTTACTTCTTGTTTTCTGTAATTCAATATCTGTTTTTCTTTTCTCAAGTATTGAAAGTGAAAGATTGATATCTTCCTCAACTTCATATTGACTCATGCATCCAATTGTCACCATATCAATATCTCTTATCGTATTCCATACAAAAACAAGTCCTGGAAAAGGAGAAATTCTTCCTGCTGCTAATGGTTTTATGGTCATAACCGGCTTTTTTGCTTCGTGTATGATGTTATGAATCCATTCAATTTCAACCTGACACAAAAAACCTAAAACATTGTAAAGCTGGATATAACTTTCAACATCAATGTTTTCTTTGTCAGCATAGAGAATTGTTTCTGGTGTATGGGTTGAAAGACCTGGTATCATATCAAATTCCCTTATTTTTTTAAGCCAGACCTCAATTCCTTCCATAGTCTTTTTTTCTCTATTAACAAATGTGTCAGTAACTGATTGATGTGGAAAACAAAAAGTTGCTCCATTTTCTTTTGCCCATTCAACTTCTTCTATTTTCCCGGGAGTACAAATATACATTATCTTTTTCCCACTTTTATTTTCTGCTTTTTTTATACATTTTACAAGGAAATCATTTGGTGGTCCCATAACTGCATCAATATCATACTTTAAAAATGTCATAAAAATTTCAACAACTTTTTCCTCATCCATATATTGTTTTATAAAATTATTTTGTCCAGAACTTGTATGAGAATAACCTAAAAGCCAATTAGTTCCACATATTAATCTTGGTAAAGAAATACCACCTACTATTGTTCTTGGAAATTTATTCATTTTCGTCTTCTCCTTCTATTTTTATTAGATGTCCCATCTTTTCTTTTTTTGTTTTAAGATATTTTTCTGAATATTTTGTTGGTTCAATTTCAATAGGGACCCTCTCAACAATTTCAATCCCATAACCTTTCAGTCCTACTATTTTTTTGGGATTATTTGTAAGTAATCTAACTCTTTTCAGTCCTAAATCAACTAAAATTTGTGCTCCAATTCCATATTCCCTTAAATCAGGTGGATACCCCAATTTTAAATTTGCCTCAACTGTATCAAGTCCTTCCTTTTCTTGAATATGGTATGCTTTTATTTTATTTGTAATTCCAATACCTCTTCCTTCCTGTGGTAAATAAACAATTACACCTCTGCCTTCTTTCTGAATCATTTCCATTGACTTATAAAGTTGTTTTCCACAATCACATTTTACAGACCTGAAAATATCTCCTGTTATACATTGAGAATGCATCCTTACAAGAACACTATCATTTTCATCTTTCAATTTTATATCGCCTTTCACAAGAGCCATATGGTTTCTTCCTTCAATTTTATCAGTATAAAGGTATAAAATAAAATCACCAAATTCAGTAGGCAAAAATGTATCAACAACTCTTTCAACAAGTTTCTCTCTTTTTCTTCTGTATTTAATTAAATCCTTTATAGTTATTATTTTTAAATTATGTTTTTTAGAAAATTCAACAAGGTCAGGCAACCTTGCCATTGTGCCATCTTCTTTCATAATTTCACATATAACACCTGCTGGATATAATCCTGCAAGACGGGAAAGGTCAATAGATGCTTCAGTATGACCTGCCCTTATAAGAACTCCTCCTTCCTTACCTCTTATTGGGAAAATATGCCCTGGTTTTACAAGGTCAGATGGTTTTGTTTTCTTATCAACTAAAAGTTTAATAGTAAATGCTCTGTCATAAGCAGAAATACCTGTTGTTATTCCAGAAGAAGCATCAACACTTACTGCAAAATCAGTCCCATGTAAAGCAGTATTTTCTACTGCCATTGGAGGTAGATTTAATTCCTTTAACCTTTCGGGAAGAAGGGCAACACAAATAAGACCTCTCCCATATTTTGCCATGAAATTTATATCTTCTGGTTTTACTTTTTCAGCGGCAATAACAAGGTCTCCCTCATTTTCTCTGTTCTCATCATCAACAACAATAACAAATTTCCCTTCTCTTATATCCTCAATTGCTTCTTCAATACTTGAAAAAATTTTTTCTTCCATTTTATTATTTTACCACATTTTTATAAAAGAATTTATAGCAAAAGTTCAAAATCTCCCCTTATCCAGTTTTGTCTGTTAAAAATTCCATTTATAAAATCCCCCCTCACCCCCACCTTCTCCCCATAGGGGAGAGGCTCGCCCGTAGGGCTACGCCCGAGGGGAAAGGGTGAGGGGAAAATATTTACTCTATATCCGTTGTCAAATTGGTATTAATCTCTTTAAAAAGCGATTTTTTTACTTCCTGAATTTCTTTTTTAAATTTTTCAACTTTGTTAAAATACCCTGATTTTTCATAGTGGAGGAGAAGGTAGGGATGGATTTTTATTTATTGTCTCTCTGTGCCTTTGTGCTTTGAATTCATTTCTTATCCGCCACACTACGAGTCGGACACTAAAATAAGCACCTTGAAATTTTTGGACTTTGTGCCTTAACTCTTTTTATCTCGCTACTTTCTACTCTCTGCCTTCTACTTCAAAGAGTACCTGTTAAAGGAATTTAACTTTTCCTGTCTGTAAGTAAAAACCAGTATGAAAAAAGTTCTTTTTCTATTTTATCTGAATTCTTGAATTTCTTTTTAATTATGTTATAAAATTCTTTATTATGTTTTCTGTAAATTCTATGTAGTACTTCATGGAAAACAATATACCTAACAAATCTTGTAGGAAGAAACATCAATAATTTATTGATAGTTAAATTCCCATCATAACTACAACTTCCCCATTTTGTTTTCATCTTTCTAAAAAATATTTTATTTACATTGACAGTTAAGTCACTTGAATATTCTTTCGCAATTTTTTCTACTTTTTTAGTAAAAATTTTCTTATCTACCTTTGACTTTAACTCTAACTTTTTTGCTTCTTTTAATGTCTCTTCAATAAAACAAAATTTTTTAAAAACCCATTCCTTATGTTTTTCCAGCAATTGTTCTTCCCCATAATAATTTTCAGGTAATATGACAGATAAATTTCCTGTTTTGAATTCTAAACGAGGATACTTAACTTTCCTATAGACCTTTTTGTATGGTATTTTTTTATCCTTTATTTTTATCGTTTCCATATTTTATCTTCCCTTAACCACTTCATATTTAAGTAGAGAGAATAACCTCTTTAAAATCCCTCTTAATCTCCCTCTCTTTTCCCCCTCATCCCTCGGGCGTAGTCCTGAGGGGATCCGTAGCCAAAAGCGAGGACCCTACGGGTGAGCATAATCTTCTCCCCTTGGGGGAGAAGAAATAAAAAGAGGAATTTCAATGGTGGAACAATAAAATTGGGCATGAACCCCAGCGGAGAGAAGAAATAAGGAAGATCGCATTTTTCTTTTTTGTTCCCCCTCTCTTTTTATCCTCTCCCCAGTGGGGAGAGGGTGGGGTGAGGGGGTCTTTACTTTGTGCCTGAAATTAAATCTCTTCCTTGGGCATACTCCAAGAACGAGCATAATCCCTTCCTCCAAAGTGTGTGTCGGACAGGGTTTTAAAAAAGAAGGGAATTTTATTGTGTTGTCCTTTATTATCTCTGGTGTCAAATTGGTATAAGTCATTGATTTTCATGCACTTGTTAACTTCGTAAGTTAACGGAGGGCATCAATGTATTTGGCGAGGATGTCTATTTCTATGTTTACTATGTCCCCTGTCTTTTTATATTTGAGGTTTGTGTTTTCTATTGTATATGGGATTATGTTCACTTCAACTCTGTTTCCCTTTATTTCTGATATTGTTAAAGAGATTCCATCTATTCCAATACTTCCCTTATTTACAAAATATTTTCTGTAATTTTGAGGAATATCCAATACAATTTTGCCTGTTTGAGATGATTTTATAAATGAAGAAATTTTTGTTTTGAAATCAATATGCCCTGTTAGAAAATGGCCACTGATTTTATCTCCTAATATTAAAGGTGGTTCAAGATTCACAACATCCCTTATTTTTAGTTGTCCTAAATTTGTTTCGTTTTCTGTGAATTTTGTTATGGAAACAAAAAGGCATTTTTCTTTTTTGCCCTCAATTGTAAGACAAACACCATTTACTGCAATACTATCACCAATTTGGAGTTTTTCATATAAAGGGAAGCATTCAATTTCAAGTTCTGTAATATCCCCTTTCCCTCTTTTATTTTTTATAGTTCCTGTTGCCTGAATTATTCCTGAAAACATACTTTCCCCCTTATTAAAATATCATCATCAAAAAATTCAATTTTCCTATTTTCTAAATAAAAACTTTCACTAATTTTTTCAATATCTTTTCCACCTATTACATTTATTGAATTTTCTCCACCTATTATCTTATTTCCTATAAATATTAAAAATTCATCAACTTTTCTGTTTTCAAAAAACCATGTCAGGACATTTTTCCCACCTTCTACCATTATAATACCAATTTCTTTTTTATATAATTGGCCCAGAAATTCATCAATTTTAAATTTCCCATTTTCCGTAGATAGACAAACAAATTCAAAGTTTTCTTTTTTCTGGTGATAAAAAGATATTTTTTCTTTATCTACTTTATCTGAAATAAAAATTAAAACTTTACTTTTTTCATTTTTCCATATATTACTTTCAAGAGGTGTTTTTAAATGTGGGTCAATTATAATTTTATAATATCTTTTTCTTTCAAGTAATTTTTTTTTTACTTCAAATTGAGGAGGAATATAATCAAGAAAAGGGTTATCTGCAAGAACTGTATTTATTCCAACTACAATCCCATCTATTTCAAATCTTTTTTCTCTGACGAATTTTCTTGCTTTCTCCCCTGTTATCCATTTTGAATCACCTGTTTTTGTTGCAATTTTCCCATCTATTGTTTGAGCCCATTTCAAAATTATGTAAGGTCTTTTTTTTGTTATATATGTTATATATGGCTGGTTTAATTGAAAAGCCCCCTCAACAGGGAAGAGTCGGACTTTTATTCCATTTTCCTGCAAGATTTTAAATCCATTTCCATTTACTATTGGATTGGGGTCTTTCATACAGGAGATAACTTCTTTTATTCCTGAAGATATTATTTTTTCTGTGCAGGGTGGGGTTTTTCCCCAATGACAGCATGGTTCAAGATTTACATATAAAGTTGCTCCAATTGTATTTTTTCCTGCTTTTTTTATTGCTTCAACTTCTGCATGTGGCATACCAAAACACTGATGATACCCTGACCCAACAATTTTACTTTTCTGGACAATTATAGCACCCACCATAGGGTTTGGACTTACAAGCCCTTTCCCCTTTTCTGCCAATTTAATTGCCTGTTTTAAAAGTTTTATATGGTCAACCATTTATTTCAATAACACATTTTAGAACTTCACCTTTTCTTACTGCTTTTATTCCATCTGTAATTTTTTCAAGTGGAAGGGTCATTGTAATAAATTTTTTTGCATCAATTTTCCCTTCTGATATTAAGTTTAAAGCAGTTATATAGTCCTCTCTATTTGAAGCAAAGGAACCAAATACAGAAAGTTCTTTATAATGAATTGTGTTTGAGTCAATTGTAATTCTTGAATCATCTTTTGGAAGTCCTCCAAAAAAACTTATTCTACCTTTTTCAGCAAGAAGTTCTATTCCATCTATCTGTGCTTGTTTTGAAGGACAGGCAGTTATGACAACATCCGGGCCAACATTATCAGTAATTTGCATAATTTTTTCTTTAAAATTACTTTTCCCATCCAGTAAAATTATATCAGGAAAACTCTTACCGAATTTTTCAAGTCGTTCATAAGCAGGGTCAACAATTATTACTTTACTACCTCCTTGTGCTTTTGCTAAAACAGAGTGCATAAAACCAATAGGTCCACCTCCAAAAATAACAACATTATCTCCATCATTGATATTTAAGTATTTTTGGCCATTTATACAACAGGAAAGTGGTTCAATCAAAGTCCCTTCAATAAGAGAAACATTATCAGGTAATTTTAAAATTACTTTCTGTTTTACTGCTTCTTCTGGAACAACAAGGTATTCAGCATATCCACCCTGATAATAATACCCAATTGCTTTTGTATCTGGACATAAATTATAATATCCCTTCTGACACATTTTACATTTTTTACATCCAATTGATGTTACAAGGGTTATCCTATCTCCAACTTTAATTTCTGGATAATTAACATTTCTACCGATTTCTACTATTTCACCTGTTATTTCATGACCAATTATTGCAGGTGGATTTACTTTTTTATGTCCAGAGAAGTAAATTCTCACATCAGTTCCACATATTGCACAATAGTGAACTTTTATTTTAACTTCATTTTCATTACAAGTTGGTTCTTTAAAGTCCTCTATTCTAATGTCTTCAATACCATAAAAAACAGCCGCTTTCATTTTTTCCTCCCTCCTTATTTTCTGGTACTGCCCAAATTGTCTAATCAAATTCACTCCACACTTTCTCACAAAGACAAATGAAATGTGAAAAGTAAGATGTGAGAAGTGGAAATCTCCCTCAATCCCCGTTGTGCCTATTGAAATACATTACGGCACCAACTCTGCTTGTAAATCTTTGCTACCTCAGTCGGTTTGTTAAAGGGGGGAACTTATACTCCTTCCCTTTCCAAGGGAAGGATGGGATGGATTTTTATTAAATTCCCTCTTAAAATCCCCCTCAATCCCCCTTTTTCAAAGAGGGAAATTACTTACTCCCTTTTATTTTATCCTTTTATTACAGCAATAGGTATCATTTTTGCGACTTTTTCTGATATTCCTGCTCCTTCAACAACTTTTATTACTTCATCTACATCTTTATATGCTTCTGGCATTTCCTCTGCAAGTCCTTTTCTACTCACTGATTTCGCTATTATGCCTTTTTTACTGAGTTCAACATCAATTTCTCTCCCTTTTGCCTGTTTTATTGCCTGGTGTCTTGATAATGTTCTTCCTGCTCCATGGCAGGTGCTACCAAATGTTTCTTCAAGTGCTTTTTCAGTTCCTACCAATATATATGAAGCAGTTCCCATTGTTCCTGGAATTATAACTGGTTGTCCAACATCTTTATATTTTTCCGGTAAAGAAGGGTGTCCTTTTGGGAATGCTCTTGTTGCCCCTTTTCTATGAATAAGTAGTTTTTTCATTCTTCCATCAACATTATGTGTTTCCAGTTTACAAATATTATGAGCAACATCATAAACAACAAATAATTCTTGCTTTTCCCATGGCTGTTTTAAAATTCTTGAAAATGTCTCTCTTATCCAGTGAGTTATTACCTGTCTATTTGCAAATGCATAATTAGCTGCTGCCTTCATAGCAGAAAAGTATCTTTTCCCTTCTGGTGAACTAAAAGGAGCACAGGCAAGTTGTCTGTCTGGAAGTTTTATCCCATATTTAAGAACGACTTTCCCAAATTTATCTAAATAATCATCACATATCTGGTATCCAAAGCCACGACTTCCTGTATGAACCATAATTGTAATCTGTCCTTCAAATATTCCAAACTTTTCTGCTATTTCCTTGTTATAAATATTTACAACCTGTTGTATTTCAAGAAAATGATTTCCAGAACCTAAGGTTCCTGATTGTGGTAAACCCCTTTCGTATGCTCTATTACTTATGACTGATGGGTCCGCTCCTTCCATACACCCATATTCTTCCATATTTTCCAAATCATCTTCTATTCCATAACCATTTTTTACTGCCCATTTCGCTCCTTCAACAATAACTTTCTCAAGTTCTTTCCTTTTTAGTTTTAATTTTCCTGTTGAACCAACACCAGAAGGAACATTATAAAAAAGGCCATTTGCCAATTCAGAAAGTTTATCTTCTATGTCATCTCTTGTAAGATTACTCCTTATAAGTCGTACTCCACAATTTGAAACAAGAAAGTTATTACCAACAAAATTATGAGATTTATGGTTTATTGTTAAATCATAAACATACCCTTCATATTGTATTTTCTTGATTTCAACGATTTTATCAAATACAAAACCAGATTCTCCATTTTTTGTTCTTACTTCATTTAAAATTTCAAAAATACCATTGAAAGAAAAAGAAATTCTTGGTTCTGTTTTTCTTCCTTCATAAACTGACCTTTCAATAAATCTCCTATTTACCCATTCAGATTGTGTTTTTGAATAAATAGACTCAAAACTATATCCTGCATTTTTTAGACATATTGCAACTTTTTCTGCTTTTCCCCTTTCTTTTAGTATATTTTTTTTCTTCCTTAAATAAAAAGTGAAAATATTCCCAAAAAATTCTTTTTCTCTGTTGTATTCAAACCCTATTTTTTCATAAAGATTTAACAAATTTTCTAATTTTGAAGAAAGAATTAATCTTATACGGAATTTTGTAATGTTATTTTCTCCTGTTTTTATTTCTTTTACACTGATTTTTTTTGTATCTACACCAAATTCTTCAAGAATTTTAGCAATTTGTTTGAAAAATTTTATTCCACTTTCTAAATATTGTTTTTCTTTATTCATTGAAACAATAGGACAATAAAAATTAAACTTATTATTTTTCAACCATTTTGGAGAACTCATTTCTGCTCCAAAATAAGAAGATAGAAATAATCTCTTACACCATAAAGGTAATTTAAATATCCAATCAGGTATATAAAAGTTTGAAAATGTCTTTTTGCCATAAGGAACACCTAATGATATTAAAAATAATGCCAATGACCTTGAAGATGTCTGGCATTCATATGTAGTTGTTTCAAATTCATAAGTAGAATATTCTGTTTTTATTTTATGTTTCCTTTTCCTGCAATTCATAAAGGGTAAAAATCCAAGTTTTTCTATATCCTCTTTTATTTCTTTTATATCTTCTTGGCTTTTACCTGAAAATGAAATAAGAAAACCCTGTCCATCTTTTAAGAAAGAAATGCTGCCATCGCCTAAAATATATCCAATAATTTTTAATATTTCAGGTAAATGTGGAGAATTATATTTCAAAGGTAAAAGTTCTCTTTTTTCTAATTGATTTATTATTTGAGATAAAGAATTGCCATTGGTGTTTTTATTGAATTGATATGCAACTTCTTTAAATTTTTCAATATCAAGAATTGTTTCATCAGACATTTCCTGGTATGGAACACCCTTAAAAGGAAAAATCATTACTGAATCACCAATTTTCAGGTCTTTAACCTCAATTTTCCCTTCTTCTGTCCAGAAAGGATGCTCTTTTGTTGCTTTAATTTTATAACCTGTTTCAGTTTTAATTTCATAAATATCATCATAAATTTTTCTTTTGATAAAATTTATTATCTCGCCTTTTTCTTTTTTTGTTTTTTCTTTATTAAAACAGACAATTTCTCCCCATTTTTTATCACATTTTTCAATTGGTAAATAATAACCATATTTATGCAATATCTTTGTCTCTCCAACAAGACAGTTGATATCGTACCCCACAAATCCAGGGGCAATTACACCACTTTCTATATCAAAAGCACCAACACCACCAATTGGAGCGCCGTATCCCCAGTGAACATCGGGCATTGCTAAACTATATTTTACAATTCCAGGAAGTTTTGCAACATTTATTACCTGTTCCACTGCTTTATCTTCAATTGCTTTTTGCAGAAGTTTCTCAGAAATAAAAATAACTCCATCAACTCTCATTCCATCTGTTTTTGGTATTATCCATTTATATTCACTTATTTTTTTTATATTTTCCATTTTTCTATTGCATATTCAAATCCAATTTCAATTGCCTCCTTACTTAATTTTCTCATTTTCTGTTCTTTTATAACTTTGTCAACTCCATAAAACATATCTTCTTTTTTAAATTCATTGAAGAACTTTTTTATAAATGGAATAACAAGACCTGCAAAAAACATATTGCTTACTTTACTATTCCCAATTTTCTCTGCCTGTTCAGTTGCAGGAAATTGATATACACTACCTTTATTGTTGTTTTTAATAAGTGAACTATTATTTATAATTATTCCTTCATTTTTTAGATATGAAGAAAGTATATTAAATGATGTTTCCTCCATAAAAATACCTACATCACATTCAGAAGAAATTGGGGATAAAATATTTTCTGCATTTGAAATTGTTAAGATACAATGAACATAACCACCTCTCATTTCTGCACCATATACAGGAAAGCAAGAAACATCCAGGTCTCTATTTATACACGCATAGGATATAACTTTCCCTAAGGTTAAAATACCCTGTCCCCCTGTCCCACCAATAACTATTCTCATTTTTTTGTCCCTTTTTATTTTGCACTTTTAATCAATTCATAAGTTTTCTCTATATTTTCTAAATTTTCATATATTTTCTTCACTGGTTTTAATTCTGTTACAGAATAATAATAAATCATATCTTGTATTAAATCCTCCAAAAGATTGATTGAAAATAAAGCATATCTTGTTTCATCTACTGGAGATGCCTTTATTGATGATTTATAAGAACCATCGTTTTGATAAGATTCTTTAATCATCAGCATTAATTCTCTGACTTTTTTGATTAGCAAAATAAGTTCATTGGGGTGTAATTCAGTTTTAGAATAAAGGAAATCAATACAATAAACAATCTTAGAAATATCTTCAAGGAGAATATTTTTATTTACATAACTTAAAAGGTATACAAACCACAGATTTATATTTTGTGGAATCTTATTTAGATTATCCAGAATAAAACATACTTTGAAAAAACTTTCAAGGTCTTTTGGAATAATTTTTACAATGTTATTTTCATCAATTACACTTTGAAGTAAAATTGAAAGTTTTTCTCTATTTATATCTATTAATTCATGTTGAAAATTAAGAATGAAATTTTTAATATCTATTCTTTGACAAACATTTTTTAAAGCAGTATCTGATTTAAGTAATTTTTCAAATTTTTCTTTTGGTACTCTAAAACCATAACTTCGCCATGCTTCAACCATTTCACGTTCACCATTTTTAATAATTAACTCAGGCTTAAAAATTGCATATTTTAGTAATGGTCTATGTATATACACGAACAATTTTCCTTCAATGGGTTTGTATTGGTCCCCTTTCTTTTTTGCAACTTTTGAGATCTTGAAATCATAAAACTTTAAATTTGACTTCTCGGTATATTGAAACTCAAATCCTATTTTCCCATCATTTATCTCTGCAATAAAATCAGGGTCTCTTGAAATCCCGCCTTTTCTTAAAAACCACAAAAATTTATCTCCACCTGATTTATAAACTTTAACTTGTTTTCTAGGAAACATTTCTTTTACTTTATTTTCTAACCACTCTAATATTTCCAATTCAGCAATTGCTTTTTTCTTCATATCTTTACGATATTCTAAATAAGTGCGAGATTTTATATCGCTGGATTGGGCATATATTGTTTTCCCATCTAATTTCATTTTTTTACCTCACCAAAGTTTTGGTTGATAATTCTTTAAACATATTATTGCATCATTTGCAATTTCTGGCACTATTTCGTATCCAATTCCATTTCGCTTTAAATCTGCAGATGCTAAAAGCGTAGTTCCAGAACCAACAAACGGGTCAAGAACTGTTTCTCCAATATAACTGAATGCTTTAATTAACTTGTAAGGAAGTTCATAAGGAAAGGGAGCAATATGATTGCGTCTATCACCACTACCCTGAGGTTTCATCACCCAGACATCACTTTTTTTTATAGATAGCCAGAATTCTTTGTCTAATTTTGATTGCTCTTTTTGTTCCTTACTTAAATGACCATATTTATTAAATCCTTTTTTCTCAGGTTTATCAAATTCAAGAATAAATTCGTGCATATTATTTATCAAAATTCCACCCGGGTATGGGTATGTTCCAAAATGAGCACGAACCGCATTTGTTTTATGCCATATAATATCCCGTTTAAAAATAAATCCAATTTTTTCACATATATCTATTGTTCTCCCAACTAAATTTAAAGTTTTAAAACTACCATTTCCAAGTCGTAAAGGGAGATTCATAATGTTTATAAATGCTTTTCTTCCTGGTTGTAATACTCTATAAACTTCTTTCCATACTATACTTATTTTGTCAAACCACTCATCAATATCATGAATATTGCCAAGGTCATTTTCTATAGGTTTTCTTGAATACATTTTTGTATCAAAATATGGAGGCGAAGTTATCATTAGATGAGTACTATTATCAGGTAAATCACTCATTAACATTGAATTTTTTACAAATATTTTTTGAATTGTCCCATTTATTTCTATGATATTGACATCATTAACTTTAATTTTATTTGTATGGAATTTATTTTTAAATTTTTCTTCATACTTTTTTAGTTCTTTTAAATCAAATCGCATT